>JBGPHO010000096.1:0-8845 GCA_041484425.1 Gemmatimonadaceae bacterium | reverse complement strand
TTTGACTCGGACCGGTCAGCAGGATCATGCGCCATGACCCAGCCGTTGGCTCCAGACTGGATGGTTCGAGCGGCGGAAGCACTTCGAAGGGACCAATGGATTTGTCGCAACCGGCGGCAGACAGTGCGGCCGCGCACGAAATGAGCGCCAGTAGAAACGGCCGCCCATTCGACATTCTTAGCGAGCCAACATTCCGACTAGAAGTGAAGCGCATAGAACAATCCTGATGTGAAGGTCGTGGACTGCCCGACATTTCGGCCGCTCAGCACGTGAGCAGCGCCAAGGTTGATCGAAATGTCCTTTGGAAGTGCGTACATCACCTCGCCACCCAACCTTAAGAAGTCCATGCGATTCGAGACGAATGGCATGTCCTGGCGCCGGATGTCACCTCCGCCGAGCGTTCGCTGTTGGACGAGGGACACCGGAATCCGCCAATTGCCTCGGTTGACCCCCACACTGAGCGAGTAGTCGACCACATTCGGCATCACGACTTCGTTAGTCAGGTACAACTGACCGTTGGTGTAATACGAGAACCGGTTCAGCCTCACATTGCTGCACCACATGTATGCGGCGGAAGCATTGGCGAACAACGCCGAATTGGACTGGAAGTTCAAGGTGAGATGACCGGCGGCGCGCCGGCCGGCAGTCCCGATTGACAGTGGGTAAAAGTCCGGAGTGTAGTCGGTTATGGGAATGGCCGCCGTGCCCGCGACGAACGCGTTAAACGCGCCGTGACTTGTAGGGCCGGTACTGAAAAGCTTCAACTTGGCGGCGAGCGTCAGATCCTGAAAACCGCTCAGATCGCGCAGCACCCCCTGGCTGGTGTGCGTCCAGATGTACGGGAGCGTCGCCATGAGGCCGAGCCTGTCGCTGACGGCGTATCCCCCGACCCAGGTAATGCTCCGCGTCGTCAGGGTGCCGATGTTGCCGTTCGTTCGCTTCAGCGTTCCTTCCCAATACTGGTCCCAGCTGTCGTGCGCATAGAGAACGCCCGCGCTCAGCGTCTTCTTCGGCATCATGAATCCGTCGTCGATTGTCTGAGCGGCGGCAGACGAGGCGCTGACCGCGGCAAGAATCAACCATCGCATTGTTCGGTTGAGCATCATGGCTGGATCGCGTAAGGTTGGGATCGACAGGACCCCGGATTGAGGGTCGCTGCATACGGCCGCCACCTGCTGGCGGATGACAGAGTGCGCCAATGTAGTGACGGGGTTTTCCTTGCGCAATAATGAAGAAACAGCCATACTCCCCTTTCGCTTCGACAGGAGAGATCGGAATTGACACAAACCGCGGATGTCATGCAGGGGACGTTGGATCTGCTGATTTTAAGGGCGCTGGCGCTTGAACCCGTGCATGGCTGGGGAATCAGCAATCGCATTCAACAAATGTCGCGGGGTGCTTTCCGGATCGGGCAGGGATCTCTGTACCCCGCCCTCCATCGACTCGAGAATCGTGGCTGGTTGACGTCCTACTGGCGCACGACCAGTAACAAACGGATCGCGAGGATTTATGAGCTTACCACTGCGGGAAAGGCCGCGGTCGACAAGGAGATCGCGGATTGGCGATTCTATACGAGCGCAATCGACCTGGTAATCGACGCGCGGTAGCGGCTACTCGGCCTTCCGCCCCGCGGGCTATTTTCGGGAGGGTTTGCCCAGACTCGCCAGGATCTTCTTTTGATTCTTGATGATCGCCTGCTGATTCCGGATTATGTCGTGTTGATTGCGGATTATCGCCGCAAGCTGGCCTTGGTTCCGGAGTATTTTCTTTTCGTGCGCGATGATTCTCTCTTGGTTCCTGAGTGTCGCCCCTGCCATGTCTTGTCCCCTTTGTAGGTTCCGAAGTCAGGTATTATGCAGCTCACGCACGGTCTTTTCCACTTCCTGGATGTGGCCGGGAATCTTGACCTTTGGAAAGATTCGCGCGACCCGTCCTTTGCGGTCGACGATCACCGTCGTGCGCTCGAACCCCATGTACTTGCGCCCATACATGGATTTCTCCTTCCAGATGCCGAAGTTGTCAGCGAGTCCGTGATCGCCGTCTGACAAGAGCAGATATGGAAGGTGAAACTTCTTCTTGAATTTGCGGTGTGACTCGAGGCTGTCCGGGCTCACTCCGATCACTACAGCATCGATCTTCCCGAACCGGGGAAACGCATCGCGAAAATCGCACGCTTCCTGTGTGCAGCCAGTCGTGTTGTCCTTTGGATAGAAGAAAAGGACGACGTTCTTTCCCGCCAGCGAATCGCGGGTCACGGTGGTTCCGTCGTCCGCCTCGAGCGAGAATTTTGGTAGTTGATCGCCTTCACCGATCATGCAGTGCTCCTCCGCTCTGCAGGCAAGGGTCTCCCCCCTTTAGAGCTCGTTAGGGGCCGCTCAGCGCCGCCGGTTGGCGGGTCGCACCCAGCGCGAAGATCGCAGGACTGAATCCATCTCGACTTCGAAAGATCGCAACCGCGCGATCGGCGTGAGAACTTCATGCTCGACCGTTTCAAAACAGCCATGGTAATCCTCGACACGCTTTGTTTCACGATTCGTGAAAATGGTGACTACTACAGTCGGATGATCGGTCGCCCGATTGTGGCAGAGGACTGAATCGGCGGCGATTTCCGGAGGCAATTCGAAGAAGCCGATGGTTCTCGCTCTCAAAACAAGCGAAGGAAGCGTGGCGGCCGGTACCGTGTCCGCTGCGGTGCGACCTTCGTCTCCCGGATTCCGTGACTCGAAACGAATCTCGCCAGCCTGCGATAGACGAAGCCGGTACGCCGGACACGTGCCGTAGCACATCGTGCGTTCCAGGACGATGCTGTCGGCGGCGGGCGCCGGTTTCCCCGGCAGCGCATCTGTCTTGCCGCCCGGCTGAGCGCAGCCGACAAGCCACAGTGAAACGGCAAGATATCGCGCCATGGATGCTGGACGAACCCACGCTCTCGACTTGCACATCAGCAGATGACCCATGCGACGCACGCCAATTCGATCGAGGTCGCGATCATTACCGCGGGACGCCGGTCGAATCGATGACGATGGTGCCCGCGTTCGCCTGAACCGGATAGGATTGCAGCACTGGCCCCACGAACCACACCCGGACCCACTGTCCAGCGCGGAGAGCCGTGAACTCGGCGGTTCCCGGTGCTGGAGCTCTTATCACTGTCGTGCCCTGCGTGATCCGCACGACCGCCTTTGCGGAGCCGGCGGTGTCTCCCGGTCGCGCCTCGACGCGCACGGTGCCGATCCGCTCCCCGGACTGCTGCACGTTCGTAATTCGGCCAGCGATCGACGCGGGCGCGTCCGGGATTTTCGGTGCCGACGCCCGGCACGCCACGGTGATCGCGATCAACAGCAACGATTTCCTGAACATTCGTGATCCTCGGTTGCGGTGCAACGTTCGGCACCAATCATCTCTTCCTGACTTGCGGCTCTAATCTCTAACCACGCGACTTATCGAGGCATCGCCGTGATATTCGCGCACGGTCAATGCGGTATGCTTCATGTCGGCTGAAACACTGATGCTCCACACCGGGTGCTGTATCGTCGCGGACCATGTGGTTTCTCCAGACTCGCGTAGCCGATAGAGTGTCAACCCCGAATCGGGAAGGCGCCACACTGCAAGCATGATCGATCCATCCGCCAGCCAGACCGCAAAAGCAGCGCCCGTAGGCCTCGAATTGATAGTCGTTATCGCGCCATCGGACAGAGACATCACGTTGAGTCGAATCGTGTCCCTGCTTGCTGCTCGTGTGGTAACGAGCAGGAGTTTTTTGCCGTCCGGTGAGGCCGCGAGCGATTCCACGTGACCGTGTTTGGGAGGAAACGGTAGCGTGCGCACGGCGGCTTCGCCGCGCAGATGCAGTTTGATTTCCCGTGCGGCCCAGGGAAGCCAGACCCACCCGCCTGCGGCGAGTGACGTGGCTTCGGCCATCGTTGAATCAGCGACGACGTATGTAGCCCGTCGGGCGCTGGTGTTCACATCGAGTAGTGCGAGCTCGATGCCCTTGGATGTCGGCGCGATGACAGGAATTGTTGCCGAATCAGACCAGACCATCGCTGTGTGACCGGAGGGCGTGGCGGCCAACGGCGTCATCGGACCGCCGTCGAAAGGCAGAATGTCCCATCGACGACCTCCGTCCGGCCGCGGTCCAGCGGCTCGCCCAACCAGTATTCTCTTGCCATCGGGCGAGACCTCGAACACCAGATCGGACGTTGCTGTCAACAATTTCCGCTTTTCCGGAAAAGCTCCGCGAACAACATCGCTCATCTCGAGGGCCCAACCGCTGAATTCGGACGCGCCTTCGTCAAATACGATGGTGCCGCCGTCAGTCGTCACGTCAAACGCCGTCCAGTTGCCCGTAAACATCGTGTCTTGCCGAGCGAGGAAGCGACCGCTCCGCGCATCGAACGGGATTCTCACGATGGAGCGCAGACTCGATTCCGACGATGGGAACCCCAGCCAGAGTGCATCTTCCGAGGCGCGCGGGGGGCCTCCGGGCCGGATGCCCAGCGTGTCGCCGATGTGCCCACTGCGATCAATGGAAATCCAGTGCGTGTGGATCCCGCGGCTTACGGCGACCGCGATCCAGCGTGACTTGGGAATCGGGAGGATGCGTGTGATCCCGTCGGTCGGGGAAGGTACCGGGACGACTTGTATGGGAATACTGTCGCGCGGCACGCCGTCCAGGCCACTCACGAGGATCCAGAGAGTATCGCCCGGAGCTTTGCCCGGCGACAGCAGGGAGTCTCCATCCGCCCAAAATGAGAATCGACTTGGGCCAAGTCGACGCGGCACCCCTCCCAGTGCCGAAATGAGAAACGTCCCCACCTGGTCGCCTATCCTTCCGTTCACGAGAATCTTGCTTCCGTCCGGGCTCCATTCGAGGCCGTTGGGCGGAAGCTCACCGAGGCCATCCATGACATGACGGGACGCGGACCCGTCGACCTCTTTGAGCTCGAGCGCGTATGCACACCCAACGGTTCTACATTCAGTCGTAACGTAGGCGAGCGTTTTTCCGTTCGGTGAAATGGCCGAATGACTGACCCTCCCGGTATTGGTAATGAGTGCCCTGTCGGTAAGCCTCGCGCGAGTCTCGCCGCCCGCACGTTGTGCGCTTTCCTTCCAGACAGCGAGCGCGACGAGACCGATCGCCGAGGCCGCGACAAGCGCGCGACTGATGTTGACAGGCGATGCTCGCTTTGCCGGAGATCTTCTCAGCGCGTCCACAAACTCTTTCATACTCCGGAACCTGTCTGCAGGCGCCCGCGAAAGCGCCTTGAGCACAGTCAGCTCGAGTGTCGGCGACACCGTTTCCCGTACTGCGCGCAACGGAGGCGCCGGTTCGGTTGCTTTGCGAGCGAGAATCGCTTGGGCGCTCGTGCCGCTGAACGGTGGATCTCCCGCCAACATCTCGTAGAGCACGCAGCCGAGGGAGTAGATGTCGGAACGAGTATCTGCGCCTTCGGCTCCCTCAGCCTGTTCGGGGCTCATGTACGCTGCTGTCCCCATGGCCAACCCGGCTTGCGTGCGCTGATCGGCGCTGATGTGGCTGAGAGCACGCGCAATTCCGAAGTCAGTCACTAGGGCGTGGCCGTTCTCGAGGAGAATGTTTTCGGGTTTGATGTCGCGATGGATGATGCCCCGGAGGTGCGCGTAGCCGATTGCCTCCGCGACTTCAGAGGTAATGCGAATTGCGTCGTCAACCGGCAGCAACCGTTCGCGGCGAAGACAGCTGCGTAACGTCTCACCCTCGACGTAAGGCATCGCGTAGTACGGGAGTCCGTTTGCCTGTCCGGAGTCGAACAACGGAAGGATGTTCGGATGGTGTAGTCCCGCGGCAATCGAGATCTCATCCAGAAAGCGTTCCGTGCCCAGCAGCACCGCAATATCGGGCCGCAGAACTTTGACCGCGACGAGCCGGTCGTGCTTGATGTCGCGTGCGAGAAGGACGGTAGCCATCCCACCGCGACCGAGCTCCCGTTCGATCGAGTAACCCGGCACACTCCATTGTTGACCGGTCGCAGTTCTCACGGGCGCGTTCGTCTGCGCGCGATCACCTTTCGCGATCCGGTTTTGGTCACCGCGGACACGCTCGACGAGCGCCAGCGTCTCCGCCGAAGGTTCTGCTTCGAACTCTGACGCAAGGTGGCGCGCAAAATTATCATATGCCTGCAGCGCGCCGGAGCGGTCACCAAGTCGCGCTGACAACTCGATCAGGCGGCGCACAGCGCGCTCATCACTATCCGCGAGCTCCACTGCACGGCGGGCCCAACTCAGCGCCTGTGTGAGGTTCCGGTCGGACTCGCATTGCTCTGCTGCGGTGCGTGCCGCACGCGCCGCATGACCTCGCAGTCGAATCCGCTCGCTTTCGAGCCACCGCTCGAACATCGGGACCTCTTCGAGAAAAAAGCCCGAGAGCAGATCCCCGCGGTAGAGCTCGAGCGCTTCCTGCACTCGCTCCGAGCTCACGCACTCCTCGAATGCGAGGCTGTCACACCAGACAGTGTCAAAATTGACGGCGATCTCTTCATCGCCACGCAAGAGAAATGCGTTCTCGCCAAGTGTGTGCCGCAGGACATGGAGGGCATTGCGCAGCGAAGTGCGCGCGTGCGCCTGATCTGCATCCGGCCAGAAAAGCCCCAATAGGGTGTCGCGGCGGTGGAATCCGCGTGGGTTGGCCAGGCAAAGATAGGCCAACAGTGCGACGCGCTTCGGCTGTGCTACCAGAGAGTGGAGTTCATCTCCGTCCGCACGACGGAGGTCGAGCGTTCCGAGCGTTCGGAACTCGATGTCGGCCATGCCCACCCCTCCTCGCCGCACCAAGCATGAGTCGAATCGAGGTGACTGCGGGAAATTCACGCTCGATGGACGGCTGATAGGCGGCTCGCGACGACGATCGAACCTACGCCTTAGCAGAAAGCGTGGCAACCGCGCCCGCGCGCGCCGACCGATAAGCCGGATCGCGTGGTGCTCGGTGTGACCTACGCAGCCCTACACGCGCTGATTAGACTTCACCGGCCGACGTCGTTCGGCCAAGCGCCTCGCGGATGAAGGGTCCCTTGCCATCGATATAGCTCTCGCGATCACGGGGATACTCCATAGCCAATCGGCGCTTGAGCGACGCGTATTCCTCGCGAAGGACGGAGTCTTGCCGGAGAAGATTCCGAAACGTCAGGTGCTCGCGCCAGAAATCACAACCCGTTTTGGCGAGATGGATGTGATAAGCCCGCGGCGTCCCCCGACGGAAGAAATCTCGCCCCGGAATCTCTTGTTCGCCGCGATGCTGGTACCCGGCTGCGTGCAAAGCATTGATGTACGCCGACCGGCTGGCAGGATTATCGTAGCCGGCGAGAATGTCCAGGACTGGTTTCGCTACGAGCTCCGGCACGGCCGTGCTGCCAACATGATGTAGCGTCAGTGTGAGTGGACTGATGGCCAATGAGATGCGTTGCGCCTCTTCCTTGAAAAGATCCGGCCACTGTGGGTCGTATTCCACGAGGCGAACAACACCGGATTCCAGGCCCAGGGATAGCATCATGACGCTCGCTGTGAGGCCTGACGACCTACTTCAGGCGACTGAATCGGTACGAGAAAGTCATAGAGAACCTTCACTCGATAGGCCCCGTCCTTGATCACTACCAGTCGCGATCGAATGCAAAAGGGCATGCTCGAGGCTCTCGGCATCTGAGTAGCGCAAGGCGGGGTCCTTCGCCAGGCATCGCTCGAGAACGCTCACCAGCTCCAGAGGCACATCCGGGCGCAGCTCTCCGATGGACCGTGGACTCTCATATAAGTGCGCAGCCATGACTTGAATCTCGGAGCGTCCCACGAACGGCGCGTGACCGATCATAAGGAAGTATCCGAGCGCCCCGAGACTGTAGATGTCGCTCAGCGACGTCACCTCGACTTCGCCCAAACACTGTTCGGGTGACATGAAAGCGGGCGTGCCCAGGATCATGCCCGCCTGCGTGATCTTCGGGTCTGATGCCCCCTCTCGAAGACCGGCCACCAGCCCAAAGTCCAGCAGCTTGACGACGTCCTCTACGCCGCCGCGCTCGCAGAGCATGACGTTGCCCGGCTTCAAATCCCGGTGCACGAGTCCGCGTGCGTGCGCCTCGCCGAGCGCCCCGCACAGCTGTGTGAGTATCCGCACGGCTCGCACCGGGGAAATTGGTCCCTGTTGCTCCACCAGCTCGTCGAGGGAGACGCCGGGCAGATACTCCATCGCGTAGTAGAACGCGCCGTCCTCACTCTGGCCGTAATCGTAGATCTGAACCGTATTGGGATGCGTGAGCGCCGCTGCTGATTGGACCTCCCGCTCGAAGCGGGCGCGCGTCGCCTCGTCGGCGGCGAGCTCGGGTCGAATGAGCTTGATGGCACAAGGTCGGCGAAGAAATTGATGTTCGGCCAGGTATACGCTCCCCATGCCGCCTTCACCAAGCGCTCGGCGCAATGTGTACTGGCCAAGTTGCCGCGCCGACAGTGCATCCTCCCTCAACTCGTCGATGCGGTAGGATCCATAGAGCGCGAGTGCGCTCAGCACCGTGATCGTGATGAGCTTCATGGTCAGGTACGTTACGACGCCTGGGCCGAGGCCACCGATGCTCGGAAGTGCAAGAAGCTCGGGGAGGAACGCACACGCCGCCAGCGCGAGGGTGCGCACGAACGAGTGACGCAGATTGCTCGGAATCAACACGCCGTAGGCGACGATCAATGCTCCCCAGGGTGCGCCCAGGCCCACACCGAGATCCATCGGTTTGATCGCTAGCGCGGAGCGCATTCCGCGCAGGTCCAGCGCTTCGTCGACGACGAGGAAGGAGGCCGTAGTCGCGACGCCAAGCCACTCGATGGTGCGGAG
>JBGPHO010000095.1:0-8914 GCA_041484425.1 Gemmatimonadaceae bacterium | reverse complement strand
GCGAACTTGCCGGTGTTGGCGTGTGACACCTGCGTCGCTCTCTCCTGGAGCGACGTGTACACGAACACGCGATACGGGTCGCGGTCCCACTCGGGCTCGAAGCCGGCCTTGATGTAGTCGAACTGCATCTTCTCGATTACGACCGGGTCGAACACGCCCGCGTCCCTCGTGTAGTCGTGCAGTATCGCGCCGTGCCGGTCCTCCTCCGCCGTCCAGAGGTTATTCCACTTCGCCCAAATGCTGTCGGTGCCGAGGTACACCGCGAGGAGACGATGAAAGTGGGGCAGCCCCTCTTCGGTGAGGAGATTGAGAGCCAGCGCGACGCGTGCCGGGTCGCTGATGCCTCTGGCGCGTTCTTTCAGTGCCTTCAGATGGTGGTCAGGATCCTCTCCCGGCGGCGCCTCCAGCAGTTCCGCCGGAAACCAGAGCACTCGCTTGGCTTCGTGCGCCGCCATCAACTCCACCACCAGGGGCTCGAGGTCGGCGAGCACCTCGATCTTCGACAGCGTTTCTTCTTCTACTGGATTCACTCGCGACCTCGGACAGGTTTAACGACGCGGCGACAGCCCCGCTGAGAGCAGCGGAGAGGTAGAAGCTACACAAACGCGCCGCCTCGCGCCCCCCGTCCGGCCCGGCGGCATGCCCCTTTAATCATAAGAAGCATCACACAAGTGGGAAAGAAGCAGAAATCCACATTTCCCATCAGGATTGCCTGTCGGCTCGCCCTCGCCCGAAAATTGCGGCGTGGCCCTTGCGCTTCGGAATACTAACGCAGACGCGGCCCTCGCTCCGGCCCTTCCACCGCTCACATGATGGATGTCGAGCAGGCGCGACTGACAAACTTGAAATTCGCGGCAGGAGATTGATAATGGCAGAACAGGCCGACAACCAAGGGGTCAGGATGGACGAGCGGATCGGACGCAGTAGTGGAGTGGGAGGCGGAAGCAGTGGAACGATGAATGGCACGAGAGGAGAGAGCGGAGCGGAGTCACGAAGCACAGGCGGTGCGAGTCGCAAGACTCCCCGCGGATTCGCGGCGATGGATCCCCAGGCGCAGCGAGCAATCGCTGCCAAGGGTGGGCGCGCCGCCCACCAGAAAGGAACCGCGCACGAATTCACGAGCGAAGAGGCCAGAATCGCGGGAAGAAAGGGTGGTGAAGCATCCCGCGGCGGTCGCCGGTCGAGCGGAGAAAGCGAAAACAACAATTGACCGACCAGGCCGGACGGAAGCGAATGAGACACGGATTACCCCGTGTCTCTTCGTTTTTTCAGGACCGGTATTTCCAGAAAGAATGATCGGCAGGGTGATCGCGCCCGCCCCATTTCTCGCCGGAAACCCGGTTCCCATCGCCCCAGTTCCGACCCGAAGCTGGCGAAGAAACAAGAGGTGCCCGGCCCCGTAGTTGCATCTAAATCCTACTCGAGAAGGACCGCTTTACTCATCGCCGGCGCAGAATGATGGACCCGCGACACCAACCGATTTCCGACGACCTCCGAGAGTCATCGCGCAAAGTGCGCGAGGTCGAGAAACGCTCGGGAAACCGGCCGGCCGCACCGGAGTTCGCGGACGTACCGACGAAAGGAAGCGATCGCGAGAACCTGATTGCCGCCGCCGAGGAGCTCCGCCTCGGCGAGGAGGAGCTCTGGGCGCGCAGCGAAGCGCTTGCCGCCAGCAGTGTCGCGCTCGATCGAGAGCGCGGCAGGTTTCGCGAGCTGTTCGATTTAGCGCCCGACGCCTATGTCATCACCGATCTGTACGGCACGATACGCGAGGCGAATGTCGCGGCAGGTAAGCTGCTCGGGCTAGACGCGAAACATCTCGTCGGGAAGCTGCTCCCCTCTTTCTTCGAGGAATCAGCCAGGAAGCAATACCCTCATCGGATCGATCAGCTCTGTGACATGAACCGCCTCGATGATTGGGAAATGTGGGTGCAGCCGCGACGCGGTCCCAGGACCGCGGTCTCGGCCTCGGTCGCCCGATCTTCGAGAAACTACCTGGCCGCCGAATATCGTTGGATCGTCCGCGACGTCACCGCGCGGAAAAAGGCCGACGAAGCGATCCGCGAGCTAATCCGCCACCTCGAGCTGCGGGTCGCATCGGGCACCGTTCAGCTCGCGGCCGCGTACCGGACCAAGGACGAGCTCCTCCTGAGCGAGCACAAGGCGCGTGAAGAGTCAGAAGCAGCAAACCGCGTGAAGTGCGACTTTCTGGCCCTGCTCAGCCACGAGTTCCGCACCCCTTTGCAGGCGATATTCGGTTACACCGAGCTGCTGGAGCGGGAGATTCACGGACCACTCAACGATGCGCAGCACCGCGACCTCCAGCGAATTCAACAGAGCCAGCAGCACCTGCTTGGACTGATCACCGCGATACTCGACTTCTCCCGGATCGAAAGCGGGCAAACGATCGAGGTGCACCTCCAATCGACCGCGGTCAACGAGATCCTGCGCGGCATGGAGGGATTGATCGGTCCGCAGCTGGAGTCGAAGAACCTGAAGTACGTGTATCGCGGCGACGGTGCGTCCATCGCCGCGCGAGCAGACGCGGCAAAGGTGCAGCAGATCGTGCTGAACCTCCTGGCGAACGCGATAAAATTCACGCCTCTCGGTGGCAGCATTACACTCGAGTGCGACTCCGACCGGGAGGCCGTCGCGATTCGCGTCATCGACAGCGGCATCGGGATCCCCGCCGATCAGCTCGATGCCGTGTTCCAGCCGTTCGTTCAGATCAGATCGACGGACTCGTTGACCTTCGGCACGGGGCTCGGGCTACCGATCAGCCGCAGGCTCGCCGGCGCCATGGGTGGCTCGCTCACGGGGACGAGTGAGCTGGGCAAGGGTTCCACCTTCACTCTCCGACTCCCGAAAGCCTGAAACGGCGGCGGCGTCCGCCATGGTCGAGGAATCTCTCGAGCATAGTCGAGGAATCTCTCGAGCATAGTCGAGGAATCTCTCGAGCATAGTACGAAGGTCTAGGCCGCTCGCAGTGGCTCAGGACGCGACCGAGCCGGCGGCGGCTGCCGCAGGCCCGATCACACAGCGTTTCTCCAGCATGTCCACGATCTCGTGCATCGTCGTGAGCCCGCGATCGCGCGCGTAGAACGTCCGGATCTCCTTGTAGCGCTCGTCCTTGGGCAATGCCAGCCCCGTTTCGATCACCCATTTCTGCAGCGGGCTGGGCCGCGGTCCCCACCAGCCGCACTCCTGGAATTTGTTGTTCAGCAGAATCACGATCGGAATCGAGCGCGATTTCCCGGTGAGATGCGTGTCCATGATGTCCAGGTTTTCGTCGCGCTTGAGAATGCGCAGGTCCATGTTCCTCACCGAGTCGGCGAGCTTGGCCATGACCGGGACGATGTTCACCGCATCACCGCACCAGTCCTCACTCAGCACCAGGAGGTGCCAGTGGCCGCCGAGTGCGTCGACACGGGCGGACAGCTCGATCGGGATGACGACGTGGTGACTGATCCCAACCCACAGATCGTGGTTCTTGACAGGACGAGCCATGAACTCGGCGAAGGTCTCTCCCTCGCAGTAGCGTGCCTTGGTGATCATGGGATTTGAACTCTAGCGGAGCATGTCCACGTGAATGATCCCATCTTCCTCGTACGGAGCGGAGACGGTGTTGAATCCGAGGCCGAGATAAAACTCCTCGAGCCGGCGTTGCGCCGCGATTTTGACGGGCTGGCCCGGCGCCAGCGATTCGATACGTCGCAAGGCTTCAGCCATTAGCGCCTTGCCCAAGCCGGTTCCCCGCACCTCGGGCGCTGTGACGACGCGTCCGATCGAGCTCTCGTCGTAACGCACCCCCGGCTCGAAGAGCCGCGCGTAGGCTACGAGAGAGCGACTGGTCGAGCCCTGCACCCAGCCGAGGAGATGCCAGGCGTTGGGATCGCGCCCGTCGGCGTCGGGATAGGGGCAGTTCTGCTCGACTATGAAAACCGCCTCGCGAAGCCGCACGACTGCGTAGAGGTCCTGCGGCGTCAGCTCGCTGAAGCGGGACCACTGCCAGAAAAAGTCGTCCGAGCCTCGCGAGGCAACGTTCGGATCCGATGCTGGCCGCGCGCTTGTCTTACTCACTTCCGGTGCCTATTCTGAGCCGTTGAATTCGCCTTCATTCGGATAAAAATAACATGCCGAGTAGAACGTTTTGCCGTTTGGCCTCCGCTGTTTTGTTCACCCTGTCATGTTCACCTCCGCCATCCACCCAAGCTGGTGCGGGATCGGTCGGCGTCACGGCTTCATCAGATGTCACGCTCGGCCTCGCCCGCGATCCGGCCCTCGCTGCCGCGATTGGTGATATCTCGGCGTCCGAGATCCGGGCGACGGACTCGACGCTCGTTTCGTTCGGTACGCGCCACTCAATGAGCGATACCCTCAGCAACACCCGTGGAATCGGCGCGGCACGCAGGTATCTGTTCAGCAAGCTGGATGGATACAGCAAGGCTTGCGGCGGATGTCTTCGCGTCGAGTACGATCCGGCAATGATGGAGATGCGCGGTCACCCCCAGCGCCCACTGGTCAACATCGTCAATGTGCTCGCCTGGTTGCCGGGCCGGGACACTACGAGAGTGCTGGTGATGGGCGGCCACTACGATTCGTGCATCTGCGCGCGCGCCGACCTTGGGCCATTGGCGCGATTCGAGGCAACACAGGACGCGCCCGGTGCC
This sequence comes from Gemmatimonadaceae bacterium, assembly GCA_041484425.1. Taxonomy (GTDB): domain Bacteria; phylum Gemmatimonadota; class Gemmatimonadetes; order Gemmatimonadales; family Gemmatimonadaceae; genus UBA4720. The sequence goes on along the minus strand of JBGPHO010000095.1, from coordinate 4,244 downwards.
GATGACGATGGATCGGGCACGTCGGCCGTCGTGGAGCTCGCGCGGGTATTCTCGAAGCACTTCCCGCACGGTCTCGAAGCATCGGTGATCTTCGTTGCATACTCCGGCGAGGAGGAGGGGCTCTACGGCTCAACGCATCTCGCGCAGCGACTGCACGCGGCCGGCTACAATGTGGTCTCCGCTTTTACGGACGACATCGTCGGCAACGTAGTCGCTGACGATGGCAAGGTTGACTCGACCAGCGCCCGGATTTTCGGCGCGGAGCCGGACAACGGCCCCAGCAGAGAGCTGGCCCGCTACGCGTGGGCGACGGGAACGATCTACAACCCCGCGTTTCAGATTCTCCCGGTGTTCAGGCTCGATCGCATCTCTCGCGGGGGAGACCACAGCCCCTATGTGAGTCTTGGCGATCCGGGGCTTCGCTTCACGGAGCGGCTCGAGAACTACAAGCGCCAGCATCTGCCCACCGACGATTTCGCGCACGTGAACTTCGGTTACGTCGCGAACATCGCCAGGCTCAACGCATCGGTCGTGGGAACCCTCGCCAACGCTCCCGCTCCCCCCGCCGCCCTGGCGCGCCGGGATCAGGCATCGGGCGGACAGAAGTGGATGATCACCTGGCGGCCAATTCCAGGCGCGGCTAGCTACGAAGTTCTTTTTCGCCGCACGTTTGCACCGACGTATGAAAAGATTTATCAGGCCGGAGACACAACGTCGTTTCTCCTTCCTGATCAGCTCGACGATGGGTGGGCCGCGGTTCGATCCGTCGGTTCGAACGGGCATCGTTCGCTCACGAGCGCGGTTCCCCCGCCCTGTCCGACCCTCTCTACTCGGGCGGATTCCGTAGCGGCCGGGGATCTCATCAGGAATTGCATTCGCGCGCCGGGGCGCTAACCACAAGCCCGCAGCGAATATACGCCTGAGACGTTGTGCGGCGCTGATACAATCGTCTTTCTTCGTGAAGATCAGCGGGCCCCGCGCAGCGGCGGGGCCGCCTTACTGTACCCTACCGTCGCGCTCTCATGAAGTCTTTGACATTCCCTGCCGTTTTCGTTGTCGCCGCGCTGGTCGCGTGCGCCCCGCCGCCGCAAGCCCACGTTGCCGCAGCAGCACCTCCGCCGATCAAGTACGTCTCACCCGAGGTCGGCCTCAACAACTCCGGGCTCGACACCGCCATCGCGGGCAAGCTCGACAAGATCGTCAAGACGGCGATCGAGGAAGCAGTCGCCCCGGGCCTGGCAATCGCCGTTGGACGCAACGGACACATCGCGTACATGAAGGGTTACGGCTTCATCGACTGGAATCAGCCGGGATCGCCCGCAGTCGATACGAACACGCTTTACGACCTCGCTTCGCTCACCAAGGTGATCGCCACCACCACACTGGCGATGATTCTCGAGGAAGGGGGCCAGCTGGACATCAGCCGCACCGTCGTCTCCTATCTCCCCGAGTTCAACTCACCGGAGAAGGCGCAGATCACGGTGAAGCAGATTCTCACGCACAGCGGCGGGCTCGAAGCGGGCGCGAACATCTACGCCACCGCGCGCGGGCGCGACCAGTATCTCTATCAGATCAACGCGCGCCCGCTGGAGTACACGCCCGGATCCAGCATGATCTACAGCGACTGGGATATGATCCTGCTCCAGCTGGTAATGGAGAGAATCACCGGCAAGACGCTCGACGTCCTCGCCAACGAGAAGATCTTCAAGCCGCTCGGCATGATCGACACCCAGTTCCAGCCGGCAATCGCGCTACGCCCGCGCATCGCGCCGACGCAGGTCGACGAAGCGCGCGGCGGACTACTGTGGGGAACCGTGCACGATGAGAACGCGTGGGCGATGGGCGGCGTCGCCGGGCACGCTGGTCTCTTTTCCACCGCCAAGGATCTCGCGCTCTTCTCGATGATGATTCTGAACGGCGGCGAGGGAGCGAACGGAGTCCGCATCGTCAAGCCGGCAACGATCGCGCGGTGGACGGCGCGCCAGGGGAAGGAATCAACTCGCGCGCTCGGGTGGGATTCGCCCGAGGGCGGCTCGAGTGCGGGACAGTTCTTCTCGCCGTGGAGCTTTGGCCACACTGGATTCACGGGTACCTCGATCTGGATCGATCCCGAAAAGGATCTCTTCGTCGTGGTCCTCACCAACCGCGTGAATCCGACGCGCAACAACACGCGGCACGTTCAGCTGCGCCGCGACGTTGCTGATGCTGTTCAGCAAGCGGTGCTCGGCGCGCGCATCGTTAACTGGGAAGCTCGTTAGGTACTGCCTCGGCGTCTGGTGTGCGCGCTTGAGCAAGCATCCACAAAACCGAAGCAGGGAGCCGTCGGCTTTGCAGCTAATCGCTGGGAGCTTTCATACGGGCGTTTGAGATGCGCGCGAGTCGGATATCGCGCGCTCCGTGGAGATCTCGAGGAGGTCCGCGATTCCCCCGACTCCTCAAAACCATACGCCCACGGAATAGCTCCGAGCAATGTTGCTGCGAAGCTAACGGCTCCCTGCTTCGGTATTGTGGATGTCAGTACTGCCCAGCGATCCGTACCAGGAAATCCGTTAGGCAACGCACTCAGCTGACGATAGATTTTGCCAGATGAGAACGCCGAAAGCCTTGCGCCCCGCAATTACGGCGGCCGTGTGCGCAGTATCGTTGCTGGCGCCCCGACGGACAGTCGCGCAGGCGCTGGAGCGCCTCTTCTACTACGTCGATCGCCAGGACAGCTACGAGAGCCTGGTAAAGAACATCGACCAGATCACGATCCTCGGCCCGCAGGTCTACACCGTCGACAGCCTCGGCATCGTTTTCGGAGAGTTGGACTCGCGCGTCCTCGCGCTCGCCAAGTCCCACCGCGTAAAGGTGATGCCGCTCGTCGTCAACGAAGCCTTCAACCAACCGGCGCTGAGGAAGCTGCTCGCGGACACCGCGGCGCGTGGACGTGCGACGCGAAGTCTCGTGCAGCTCTGCCAGCAGAAGGGATACTGGGGAATCCAGTTCGACATCGAGAACGTCAACATCCAGGACCGCGACCTCCTCACTGCGTGGTACCGGGAGACCGCGAGCGCGCTGCACCGCGGCGGCTTCACGCTCAGCATCGCCGTCGTGCATCGCACCGAGGACAACGCGGGGCCAACTGCCTACCACCGCTTTCTGCAGGACAGCTGGCGCGCCGGGTACGATCTCGCCGCGCTGGCAGCGGCGGGTGACCTCATCTCGCTCATGACCTACAGCGAGAACACTCGCCGCACACCCCCAGGTCCGGTCGCGAGCCTCCAGTGGATGCGCGAGAACATCGACTACTTCCTCAAGTACGTTCCGCGCGAGAAGCTGTCGCTGGGCATTCCGACCTACGGCGATCACTGGTACGCGAGAGAGGACCGCACCATTCCCGAGCGCGCGCGGTCGTGGAGCGAAACGGTGGGCTGGACCTGGGGATCGAGCATCGCCGAGCGGCACGGCGCCGTCATGCAGTGGGACAGCGTCGCAGGAGTGCCGTACGCCTATTTCTCGAACGGCGGCGTGTACGAGTGGGTCTTTCTCGAGAACGCGCGCAGCTTCAGGGAGAAGATGAATCTCGCGCGCACGTACCGTCTCCGTGGGTTTTCCGTCTGGGTTCTCGGCCCGGAAGACCCCGCTATCTGGGACGTCTTGAGGGCTGAGGCCAAACCTTGAAGTCGCGTGGGCGGGGTGCTGAGCGCCCCGGCTGGCGTCCACAATACTGAAGCAGGGAGCTCTCGGCTCGGCAGCCAATCGCTGGGAGCTTTCATACTTGCGTTTGATATGCGCGCACATCTGACTTCGCGTGCTTCGTCGAGATCTACAGGAAGTCCGTGATTCCCCCGACTCCGCGCCACTATACGCCGCCGGAAAAGCTACGAGCGATTAGCTGCAAAGCTTAGAGCCCCCTGCTTCGGTATTGTGGATGCCGGTTTTACGCGTGGGCCTCTACCAGGACAAATTTGCTTTGGTACTGTGGATTGCCAGTTTCGGACGGCAGCCTCTACTAGGAGATGCCCGCTGGTCGTAATTTACAGAGTGCGTCTTTTCACACGCTGATGGCTTCCTCCAGGGAACGAGTCCCTCTCGTCGTCGTTGAGTACGACGAGATTGCCCGCACCATCGCCAAGCGCATCGCCGCGATCATAAAGGAGCGGCGGCGGGAAGGCGGGCACGCCGTGCTCGGTCTCGCCACGGGAAGCACGCCGATCGGGATCTATCGCGAGCTGATCAAGATGCACCGCGACGAAGGCCTC
>JBGPHO010000094.1:0-8981 GCA_041484425.1 Gemmatimonadaceae bacterium | reverse complement strand
GGCATCTCCCCTGAGATTGGCGTTTTCTACGACCATTCCGCGCTTCGAATTCGCAAGGGGAACATCCTCATCGTTCCCGCGATCACCATTCACGGAGACTTCGGGCGATTCCTTCTGCCCTGGTAGCAGGCGACGAAGCCGGCACTGACGAAAAGTGCCGGCGTCACGCCCGCCGATCCGACGAGTTGCGTCACGCGCGAACTCTGACCGGCGCCGAGATCGAGCAAACTGAAAACTCGCCGCTATTCCTCGGCCATGAACGGATACCGATAGTCGAGCGGCGGCGAGAACGTCTCCTTGATGGTCCGAGGGCTGATCCAGCGCACGAGATTGAGCTTCGACCCGGCCTTGTCGTTGGTACCTGACCCGCGTGCACCCCCGAACGGCTGCTGTCCCACGACCGCGCCAGTCGGCTTGTCGTTGATGTAGAAATTGCCGGCGGCGTTACGGAGGACGAGAGCGGCCTCACGGATCGCCTGGCGCTCCCTGCTGAACACCGCGCCCGTGAGCGCATACGGTGAAGTCTCGTCCACGATCCTGAGCGTTTCGACCCACTTGTCGTCGGGATAGACGTGCGCCGTAACCACGGGTCCGAAAATCTCCTCGCACAGCAGGCGATACCCGGGATCCTTCGTCTCGATCAGCGTCGGCTCGATGAAGTATCCCTCCTCGCCGCGAGCGACACCTCCAGAAATGATCTTGGCGTTCTTGCGGCCATGCTCGAGGTATTCACTAATCTTTGTAAACGCCTTCTTGTCGATCACGGCACCCATAAAGTTGCGGAAATCAGTAACGTCCCCCATGCGAAGCTCCTTCATGATCGCGACGGTGCGGTCGCGCACCTCGGGCCAGATCGATGCGGGGATGTACACCCTGCTCGCGGCGGAGCACTTCTGCCCTTGGTACTCGAACCCTCCGCGCGCGATTGCGACCGACAGGGCGACCGGATCCGCCGACGTATGCGCGATAATGAAATCCTTGCCACCCGTCTCACCTACGATGCGGGGATAGGACTTGTAGCGCGACATGCTGGCGCCGATGGTCTTCCACATGTTGTTGAAGACGGCGGTGCTGCCCGTGAAATGCACACCGGCAAGATCACGACTCGAGAGGAGCGTGTCGGAAATGAGGGCAGCGTCACCCGGCACGAAGTTGATCACTCCCGGAGGAAGTCCTGCCTCCTCCAGCAGCTTCATGATGTAATACGCGCTCAACATTGCGCTCGACGCCGGTTTCCAGATGACCGTGTTCCCCATCAGCGCTGGCGCCGTCGGAAGATTGCCCGCGATCGACGTAAAGTTGAACGGCGTCACCGCGTACACGAATCCCTCGAGCGGCCGGTAATCGAGCTGGTTCCACATCGTGCGGTCGCTGAGCGGTTGCTCGTCGTAGAGGCTTTGCGCGTAGTGTGGATTGAATCTCCAGAAATCGATCAGCTCGACCGCCGAATCGATCTCCGCCTGAAATGCCGTCTTCGATTGGCCGAGCATCGTGGCTGCGTTTACCGTGGGTCTCCACGTCGTCGCCAGCAGCTCGGCCGCCTTGAGGAACACGGCGGCGCGATCCTCCCACGGCCAGTTCGCCCAGTCCTTCGCAGCTTCCTTCGCCGCCGTAATTGCCTGATCGATGCTCGCCGCGCTGGCGCGGTGCCACCGGGCCAGTACGTGGCTGTGATTGTGGGGCATCACCGACTCGGCCAGCTCGCCGGTGTGAACCTCGTTGCCGCCAATGATGTTGGGAATGTCGATCCGCTCGCCGGACATTGAGCGCAAACGCTCCTTGAGCGCGGCTCTCTCCGGAGACCCCGGTGCGTGGCTCTTGACCGGCTCGTTCACCGGCGGTGGTACGCGGCGGTTCCCATTGAATCCGGTCAGAGTTCGCGCGGCCGTCTCGGACGCTGTGCTCGGGGCGATGGGCTCGCCGTTGGCTGATTTGGCCTTGCGCGTGCTGGCGCCGGAGGCGCCGGAACGGCCGGGTTTGACTGCAGAGGCGGACATAAATCCCTCGAGATTGCGTGCGGAAGTACTCCCGAAAGATACGGCTCGTCGACTCAAAACGAACCCCTTCCCCAACGGGGCACGTCCGTTTTTGCGATGAATAGCGGAATGTGCCGGGCTTCTCACGCTCGGCGCGGGGAGCTAAAGTGCGCGGATGGGGAACCGCGCTATGAAATACTCGCTGGCGCTCCTTCTCACCGGCTGCGTCAACGAGCCGGTGGAGTGGGGCGACGTCGCGTATCGCCAGCCCCAGCTCGGCGATCCCGATACACGGAGCGCGGTGATGAGCGCGGATCTGCCGGCGATCGCGGGGACGATCTCTCCATGCATCCGTTCGATTCGCACCGCCGCCGCCACGGAATTGTTTCGTGTCTGGTGGTCGTCACGGATCGACAGCAACGTCGTGCTGTCGATGCAGCGGTCTGGAGACCAGGGCAGGACCTGGCAACGGCCGGTGGAAGTCGAGGCGCGTGACCGCGGGCGTCGCGGTTGCAATCGCCCAGCTCCGGGGATTTTCTATGATCCGGCAAGCGGGTACGTGCATCTGGTCTACTTCATCGAGGCGAGCGATGGAGCCGGCGTCTTCTTCGCGCACTCGATGGACAAGGGCGGAATGTTTCACTCGCCGGTTCCAGTCGTCTACGGCAATTCACCCTCGAAGGCCAGTGTGGCCGCGCATGGCGACAGCGTGGTCGTCGTGTTCGAGGATCCAAACTCCACGACGCCGAGAATCGGGATCGTGCTCTCGCGTGTCACGGGGCATATTTTCGACCAGCGCGGACAGGCAACCCCCGACGATGTTCCCGCGATCGCGCCCTGGATTGCGCTTGACCACAACAGAATCAGAGTCTGGTGGAACACGCCCAACGATTCGGCGGTCGGGCGGGAGCGGGTAGGGTACCGCGACGGAATCTGGCGCTGAGCGGAGCGCTCAGCGTTACCGCTTACTGCTTTGCCGCGCTGGTGCCGCCGCTTTCGGGCCGATCGCGAATGACCTGAGGCAGCAGCGCCCACTGCTCGGCGCGTAGCAGCTTTTCCGCGGCAGCGATGGCACGCGCGGTATTCCCCGATGCCTCTTCGAGCATCATCGCGACGCTCCCCGCCATCTGGGTGACGTCACCCGACTCCTGAGACTTCGAGAGCAGAGCGCGAATGTTCCTGTAGATGCGCCCGTTCTTCGACTGTAGAGTGTCGGCGACGTCGGTGAGCCCGACGACCTGAACTGCGCTCAAGTGCAGCGTATCCCTCATGGCGAGAATCTCGGCGACCGGATTGGGAACGGTGGCATCAACCCCCACGGTCTTTTCCGCCTCGCGTGATGGCGGCGCGTCGGAGTTCCCCGTGATCTCGACCATCGACAGCGCGAGTGGTGCGCCTCCGAGCTGAAGGTCGATGGTCATCTGCTCGGGATCTTTCGTGTGGCGGACGATCGTGCGCTGCACGGGGGCAAATCCCATGCGTTTCGCCTGGAGCACGTACCTGGGCGCCGTCTCGGGGAAGAAGATCTTGTAACGTCCCTCTGCGTCGGTCGTGTACGAGCGCGTGCGACCCGAGCCGAGCGATGTCGCGCCGACCTGGGCATCGGCCACGGGCTTGCCGGTCAGATCCGTGACGCGTCCGGTGAGAATGTCAGCACGGGCTTCCGCCTGCGCGTGAAGCGCCGGCGAAGCCAGACAGACAGCAAGAAGGGGAATGACAGTTCGCATCAGCCAGCCGAGGGGATCACTCTATAATCAATATCCTTGCGGGTCGTTGCAACACCCGGGATTGCCCGCCCCTTCAGGGGGGCGCACGGTAAAGTACTTGCAGCGGCGGGCGGCATGACTCGGTACATAGGTGCCCACACGATCGATAACGGCGGCATCCACATGGCGGTTCTCCGCGCGGGGAACGCGGGGATGACCGCACTTCAGGTATTCACCGCCATCCCGCGCTTCTACGGCGACAAGGCGACAATCAAGCCGGAGAGGGTGGCCCGCTTCAAGGCAGCACTGGCGAAGACCAGAATCAAGCCCGCGAATGTCGTCGTGCACGCGGCGTACGTGCTGAGCGTCGCGACACCGGATGACGAGAAGTGGGCGAGGGCCAGCGCCGGACTCACCAAGGAGCTGGAGAGATCGAGTGCCCTCGGCGTAGGTGCGGTGTGTTTTCACCCTGGCTCAGCAGGAACGGGCGATCGCGCGGACTCGGTAAAGCGCATCGCCAGGGCCATCACGGTGGCACTGAAAACGATCGAGTCCGACACGCGCCTCCTCGTGGAGAACACCGCGGGCGCTGGAAAGACCATGGGAAAGACGGCGCAGGAGGTGAAAGAAATTCTGGCCGGCGTTCCAGAATCGCTCCGGGTGAGAACCGGCTACGGACTCGACACCTGCCATCTTTTCTCCTCTGGCTACGACATCTCCGCGTCGAAGCAGGCGCTCACCGCGGTGCTGGACGAATTCGAGGAATCGGCGGGCGAGCCGCCGTCTTTCTTCCACCTGAATGACAGCGAGGGAGAGCTGGGATCGAACAAGGATCGCCACGTTCTCATAGGGGACGGACACATTGGGAGGCAGGCGTTCGAGTGGCTCATGCATGACCGCCGCACCAGCGATGTGCCGCTCATTCTCGAGACCCCGCAGCAGAACTATGAGATAGCCGAAGACGACGATTCGCCCGACCCGTACGACGTGAAAATGGTGAATCTCCTGGAGGAATTTGCGGGAAAATGAGGGGAGCGACTTGACTCATCGGACCCCGAAATACCGTTTTCCCCTCTGGGATTACGTGTTTCTCATAGGGAAACTCTTTGCATTCCCTATTGCTTTCGCCTCGCGGGACTATAGTTTGCGTCGCTGACGGACCGCGTTTCACTCTGTTGCAGCAACTCGCATCCGATCACCAAACCAGGAGACACGATGGCAGCGAAAAAGAAGAGCAAAGGAAGGAAGAAGTCCTCGTCCCGGAAATCTTCGGCCAGAAAGTCATCTAGAAAGGCGGCAAAGAAAGGCGCTCGGAAGAGCAGCCGCCGGAAATCCTCGGGCAAGAAGCGCACGCCCAACGCGGCGTTCATGAAGCCGATGCAGCCGAGCAGCGATCTCGCCAACGTAGTGGGTGGCTCACCGATGCCGCGCACTGAAGTCACGAAGAAGCTCTGGCAGTACATCAAGCGGAAAGGCCTCCAGGATGCGAAGAACCGCCGCATGATCAACGCCGACGACAACCTCCGTCCGATCTTCGGTCGCGCTCAGGTCTCCATGTTCGAGATGACCCGACTCGTCAACAAACACCTCAGGAACCCCTAAGCTCCTTGGCAACTTCGTCTAACGCGGGGCGCGCTCAAAAGGCGCGCCCCGTTTCGCAGCAGTCCCAGCTGCGCAACCTCTGGGAGAATATCAAGTCGATCGTCGGCGCACTGGCGATCTTCCTCGTCCTCCGGGCGTTCCTCGTCGAGGCGTACCGCATTCCTTCCGGCAGCATGATCCCGACGCTGCTCGTCGGAGACTGGCTGTTCGTCAACAAGGCGATCTACGGAGCGCACGTCCCGTTCAGTCGCGCGAGCCTGCCGGCGTACAGGGACCCGAGGCGTGGTGACGTAGTGGTGTTCGTGTCGCCGTACCAGGCAGACGAAGAGCAGCTGGGACACGATCCAACGCCGACACTCGTGAAGCGGCTGGTCGGTACTCCTGGCGACACCCTTTACATGCGGAAGAGCGTGCTCTACGTGAATGGGATCGCGCAGCGGCAGGGATTCGGGACGAGCGCTCCCGTGAATCCGGAAATGGCGAATTCCGTCGATCCCCTGTTCAACTGGCAGAGAAAGGTCGGGCTCAAGGAATCGAGATTCGGCCCCGCGCCCGCGCAGCCGACGCACGACGACTGGGGGCCCATCGTCGTTCCTCCCGGGAAGCTCTTCATGATGGGCGACAGTCGCTACAACTCGAAGGACAGCCGCTACTGGGGTTTCGTCCCGAGGGAAAACGTGAGAGGGAAGCCGCTGTTCGTGTACTACTCCTACAACGCCGACGACAGCGATCGTCCGGTGCCATACGTCACGGACATTCGGTGGAGCAGGATCGGCCACTGGATCAAGTAGTTACCCATCCGTGGGCGTCGGCGTCGAATCGGGAGAAGAGTTTCTTCTCTTGTGACCCAGAAGGAAAATCTATGGACGCCATCCGCTCGGGAGTTACATTGGAAGTCGTGACGAAGCCTCGTGCGGTCGAGAAGCGCCGCCACCTGTTCAAGTCGAGCGAATGGGATCTCGACGAGCCGGCAGCGTTTACCAGAATCGCGCGATCCCCCATCGAGCTCGCGCTGATCACGGGCGTCGTGATGCGTCTCTTCCGCGCCGTAGTTCTCACCCACGGCGAGGCAACCAGCACGTTCCTCGGCGCCTCGCTCGTACTGGGGACTCTCTTTCTGCTGGGGATGGCAACGCTCCACCTCGGAAGATTCCCCGTGCGCGAGTGGCCATGGCGCGCGCCTTTGTTCGCGGTCGTCGAGACTGTGGGCGAGATGACAGTGAGTCTCGTGCTGATCGCGCTGCACCGCGAGCCGTGGGGAACCGCGCGCGCCGAGTTCATGGACTGGCAGGCAATGGCGACCAACGTGGTATTCTGGCGCGTGCTCGGCGTGAGCATTTGGGCGCTACTGCTCGGCGTGACGGTGTCGTTCATCCGCGGGCGCGTGCTCAAGGAGACCGGCAGAGAAGTCGAGCCAAAGCCCCTCCCCGACGGGCAGCCCTTTATCGAGAGAAGGAAGCGGGACGAGTTCTAGCGGCTAGCGTATCGGGATGGAAAAACTGGAACTGCACTGAACGGGATCCGAGATGTCAGAGGCGCAGATGCCAGTCGATAGTCACAACATCAGACGTTACTGTCGCGAATCCGGGGCAGGCAACTGCGTATTCTCTCACGCCACTAGAAACGTCCAGGCGCGGTGACCAATAACTGGTATCTGCGCTTCTGAGATCTCGGATCGGGTTCCGTTCGCAGTTGCTGTTACACCCTGCCCTACGCGGCGGTGCTGGCCTCGCAGTACTTGTCGAACGCGCGGACGAGATCCTTGGCGATGTCGTCAGCAGTGCGCCCCTCGATCTGATGACGCTCGAGCATGTAGACGAGCTGACCGTCCTTGAGCAGCGCGATCTGCGGCGAGCTCGGCGCGTAGCCCGTGAAATAGCCTCTCGCTCTCTGTACCGCCTCGATGTCCTGTCCCGCGAAAACCGTGGTGAGCTTGTGGGGTCTGGTGTCGTGCTGGAGCGCCTTGGCAACGGCGGGGCGCGCGTTGCGAGCTGCGCATCCGCAGACCGAATTGACCACCACCAGTGTGGTGCCCTGCGCGTCCTTCAACCTCGTGTCGACTTCCTGCGCTGTGCGCATCTCCTCGACACCGAGCTGTGTGAGCTCCTGGCGCATCGGGGTGACGAATCGTTCGTCGTACATCTTCTATACCTCTCTGGGTCTAATTACGGGTGGTTGATGAATAATAATCGGCGTGTTCAGAACAGGACTGCAACTGCGAACCGAACACGATGGGAGGTGAAAGGGCAAAAGGTACCGGGTATCAGGAAAACCTGGTACCTGGTCCCTACAACCTTACACCTCTCACCTTGTTCAGTTCGCAGTTGAGGTTCCTTCTCTCTAGCGCGCGTAACTTACCCAGCGCGCCATCTCTTTCATGGTGGGCCTCTTCCCGTACATGAGCAACCCGACCCGGTAGATCCGCGATGCCAGCCAGAGGGCGGCGACGCAGCCGATCGCCAGGAAGGCCAGGCTCGCTGCCATCTCGAGCGGCGGTACCCCGGTCACCGCCATCCGGATCGGCATGATTATCGGCGACGAGATCGGAATGAGCGACAGCACACGCGCTGTCGTTCCAGTTGGATTCAACAGCACAGGCTGAATAAAAACGCCCGTGCTGACGATCATGATCATGAGAGGGCTCGCCGCCTGCCTCGCCTCGCTCTCGCTGTTCACCGACGATCCCACCGCGGCGTACAGCGACGAGTAGAAGATGAAGCCGAGCAGGAAGAACAGCAGGAAGAGAACACCAGCCCCGAGACTGATGTCGGGGAGCGAGAAGTTCACCGTCGGCGCGCCGAGCCTGGCCATGATCGGCGCTCTGAGCTTGAGCAGGATGTAGGTCGTGGCGATCCAGAGTATCTGCTGCGTCAGGCCGACCGCGCCGACGCCGAGGACCTTTCCGGCAAGGAGCGTGTCGGTCGGAACGCTCGACATGACGACTTCCGCGACTCGAGTCGTCTTCTCCTCGAGGACGCCGCTCATGATCGTCTGCCCGTAGATCACGATCGACAGGTAAAGCAGGAACCCGATCGCGAAGCCGAACAGGACGCTCGCCATGCCCGATCCGGCACGGCCGCGCTCAGTAATCCGCTCGGTGCTGAAGTCGAGAGGTATGAAGGTGATCTCCTTCAGCTTCGCATCATCGAGTCCGACATTCTGCAGACGCGACGCGAGTATGGTTTGTCGGATTGCGCTCTTGATCTGCGTCATGTCGGCGATCGATGTTGCGTTGGACCCAGCGTAGCGCGCCGATTCCCCCGCGATCGTCCGCTGATCGACGACCATGTATCCCGACTTCTCCTTTCGCATCACTTCCCGCGTTGCGAGGCTCTCCGCCTGCGTCAGCTCACTCGGCGCCACCACTTTGACTATCGGCATTCTGCCGGAAATCGTGGTGTCAACGGCGATGTTGACCGCCAGGCGATGACCGAACCCGGTGCCGGTGGCATCCAGAATCGTCGTGTTATAGACGTCCGTCGTCGCCTTGCTCTTCGAAGCCAACCATGCCGGCACGATGATGATCGCGCTGAAGAAAATCGGCCCGAAGAATGTCGCGATCAGAAACCACTTCGACCGCACGCGCTCGAGGTACTCGCGCTTGATGATCGCCCAGAGCTTAGCCATGTCCGGTCATCCCCTCTTCCACACCGGTGGCACCGACTTTCTGAAGAAATATCTGATGCAGCGATGGCTG
>JBGPHO010000093.1:0-9036 GCA_041484425.1 Gemmatimonadaceae bacterium | reverse complement strand
CACTGATCGCGCTGAAATGGACAAAGACGTCCGGGCCACCCTCGCGTGAAATGAAGCCAAATCCCTTGGCGTCGTTGAACCATTTGACCGTTCCAGTGATGCGTGCCATTGAACTAATCCTCTCTCTCCCCCGCAGGGCAAACTGTGAAGCGCTTGCGACGGACCAGCGAACGTAAGGAGCGCGCGTCGCCTCGTCGGATGCTCGTCCGCGTGACGCATTATCCATCCGGCATTCACAGAGGAGGGCAAGTTTTGTGCAACAGGCCGTATCGCTAGGCGGCCCCTGCGACGTAATGCGCCGAACGTCCGCAGTTCTGGCAGCGGAGAGTCACGTGCGTATAGGGGGGCGGCGGAATCTGGTGCGGGTCGCGCTCGATTGACCCGGCGCAAGAGGGGCAGCTGAGCGGAGATCCGCTGCGGTCGTTGCTGATGAGGAAAAGCGCCTGAGCGGGGTTGTACGCATTCGGACGTGGCTTGCGCATGAGCTCTCCAATTACTCGAAACGGCGCTGCGCGGTAGGCGTCGCATGGTGAGGTGGACGTTCTTGACGGCTAACCATTGACTCGAAAAGCCATCGAGATTCGCGAGCGGATCTGCGTCGGGCTGGCCCTCAGCCTTATTACCGCCTGTGGCCCCCATGCCCACATACCGCTCCGACCGGCCAATCTGCCTTACGCCCTTGCACCAACGGACAGCGGAGCACTCCTGGCGCGGCGTTTAGCACCGGTCTTATACCTGCAACGGGATGAAACGTTCCCGCTCGAGCGGGTGGTGGCGGTTCTGCACCCAATCCGGCGGGTAATCGCGTACCACTTGCTGTGGCGGGACGATGTTCACGGATCCTGGATTCCGTTTACGGTCCCGACCGACGAAGAGGTCCTATGGGTAGGCTACGACTCGACTTACGCCCCTACCGACGTATGGACCTACTGGCACGGGAAGATCCTTCACACCCCGTGGCCGCGGTCTCAGGTCGTGATCGACGTTCAATGGGGGAAGCACGGAAGCCTTCCCCGGAACGTCCGGCAAAGCGACCTACCCAGATCGCGCACGCTCAACTTTTTCTACGCCATGACGATCTTCGGGGAGCCCGACATCCTGCTCGGAGACATTACACGGAAAGGGCCACTCTGCTTTTGTCACAGCTACCGGAGGTACCGACAGTTCACCCGGCCGATCGTCCTCGCCGACAGGCTGGACGCCATCGTACGAACGGAGGATCCGAAACTAACGCTCCTCGAGGTATTCGGAAGCAAATACTCGAACAAGCACCGCTGGCCCTAGATGAAAAAAAGCTCCGGCGGGAGGATCCCGCCGGAGCTTTCAATTCTGCTGGTTCCAATCAGCGGCGAGCCGAAGCTGAAGCGGTGGTTGCCTGCTCCCGCTCGGCAATCATGAAGAGATCCTTCTGGGACGCGCTCTGCCTGAGGACCTGTAGTGCGTGCATCAGCTGGTTGTCTTCCGTGACGCTGCGGCGCTTGGCAGTGGAATCACCGAACGCCAGCCGCGCGACGGTATTGCCAAGCAGTCGATCGATCTCTGAACCAGCCTGCTCGTACTGTTCGTGATCGATGGTGACTCCCTTTGCCTGAAGGCGGCGGTAGAACTCTTCTCGCCACGTCGAGGGTACGGTGAAGTCAGGGCGGACCGTTTTCTTGAGCTCGAGCGAGTAGTCCATGAGCGTCGCTCTTACATCGGTCGTCTTCGGAGCGAACGCGTTGAACACCTTCTGCTCCGCGGTCGTCAATGTGTCGGGACGAACGATGATATCGGGCGTGATCGCTCCGCCACCGTAGACGATGCGACCAGCGTCCGATTTGAACGCAGGGCGCGAGCGGCGGGCAGAGTCGGTCTCCAGAGAATCGGGCATCACTTCCACGAAGTCACCACTCGGAAGAAGCTTGCGCTCCTTCTGGATGGAGCGGCCGTTCGGCGTGTACCACTTCGCCGTCGTCATCTTGAGGGCGTAACCGCCCTCGAGTGGGAATACCGACTGCACGAGGCCTTTACCAAAGGAAGTAGTGCCGACAATAAGCGCACGGTCGTGGTCCTGGAGAGCGCCGGCAACGATCTCCGAAGCCGAGGCGCTTCTTCCGTCGGTCAAAAGCACGAGCGGAATCGTCGGCGCGATTGGATCATCAGTGGCGACGAAACTCTGGTTCTCACCGTTGCGGGCGCGGATGCTCGAGATCTGCTGCCCTTTCTTGAGGAAGAGGTTGCTGACGCTCAGCGACTGATCGAGGATGCCGCCCGGATTTCCGCGCAGATCAATGATGATTCCCCGTGCGCCCTGACGTGACAAACGGGTGATCGAGCTCTCGAGCTCGTCTCTCGCGCTCTCGTTGAACTGGAGAAGGGGGACATAGCCCATCTTGTTGTCGAGCATTATCGCGTAAGGAACCGCGGGAATGTTGATGACAGCGCGAGTGAAAGCGATCGGTATCAACTCGGACACGCCGGGGCGGGAGAATTTGACCAGAACCTTGCTGCCCGGATTTCCCTTCAGCGCATCGGAGGTCTGCGAGACAGTCCAGCCGCGGGTGCTGGTAGTGTCGACGAAGTTGATGCGATCGCCCTCCTGCACGCCGGCCTGCTCAGCTGGCGTATGCGGGAAGACGCGCTGCACTGTGATGAAGCCTTGCGTCTCGGCGATCTCCATTCCGATGCCGGCGTAGCGTCCGTTCGTCTGCGCGTTGAAGGTGGAAAGCTCCTTCGGCGAGAGCAGGATGCTGTAGGGGTCGTTCAGCTCGTGAACGAGTCCGCGCGCGGCCTTTTCGTAAAGAGTCGCGGCATCGACGGTGTCGACGAAGCGGCTGGAAACGATGTTAAGGACCTGGTCGAGCAAGCGAGCGCCTTGCTGGCTCTCGTGCTGCTGAACTACAAAGCCTCCGGCTATCAGCGGAATCAATGCGAGGCCGAACAGCAAGCTTTTTCTGGGTCGGGACATACGGCTCTAGGAAGAGAGAAGAAGGCGGTAACGTAATAGATACGCCTTCGGCCAGTGAGTGTTCCTCAAGGACGCACAAAGGGCACCAGCGGAACATAGCCGCTCAGGCGGCGCGAGACGCAAGTACGTAGTCCACGAGCCAGTCCCGGTTCAGCTGCCTGAACGTCGCGTCGCGGAGGAGGCCGGCCGCGAGCAGCATCTCGTGCGCAGGCTGGAGCACGCGTTGCAAGTGGGAGGGGTAGCGCTGGGTCAGGGGCAGCTGCTCCGCAAGGGACGCGAGGGGTACTCTCCAGGTTACCATTCCTTCCTCTCTCGCGACTTCGAGCAGGCGGTAGAGCCGCCTGGCAACGGGATTGGTGAGAGACATGTAGTGCGTCGAGGAGAGCGTCACAGTGTGTCCCGCCGCGATGTTTGCGCGGATTACGGGACCGATCGTGACGTGGGCGTCCCCCGGCTCCGAAGCGGCGAGCACAGGGAACAAAGTGAACTGTTCGCGCTCGGCCAGTCGTCGGCGTGCGATGGAAACCGAGGAGAGAATGGTGAACCGTCCTTCTAGCGGCTGTGCTTCCTTTGCCGCAACGTACACTCCGCTCGACTCGAGCGTGGTCCGCTCGAGTCTCGTCAAAGCGGATCGAAGTTGCTCGTAAGTTCTGCCGTCGACGCGCCGGCCGATGGAACGGAGGAAGGCGTGGAGCGTAAAGCTTATCACTCCGTCTTCGGGAGCTCCGGCCTCGTGGAAACGATGGAGGAGCTCGATGTACACGTCCTGGTCGAAGGTTCCGGGCAGGCGGTCGCCCGGGCTGGGCAGAACGCGCCACCGCCCACCGCTCTCGGGAGAGAAGGAAATTGCCGTGTCCTCGGCGGAATCGCTCAGTCGGAAGATCGGAAGCGCTTCAAGGGAGCGGTCGAGAACGATAGCACGCGTCGCAATTCGTCGACGGGCCACGTAGGTCATGCAGAGAGAATATGTCACTGATCAAGTACATAGCAATCGCGGCGCTCATTCTGTTCGGATTGATTCTGGCTCTGATTGGCATTCTGTCGGTGACGCACGACACCCCCGTTACGAGCGTAATTGCGGAAGGCGACAAGGACGGACCGCCGAGCGTCGAGGATCCACTGTTCGCCCGGAGCATCGAGCTGTTCACGGGAACGCACATCGATCCCGGCAACAATGTGCAGATACTGCTGAATGGAAACGGCACCTACCCTCTACTGTGGAAGGATCTCGCCTCCGCCCAGCATACCGTAACCGTGCAGATGTACTACTCGCAGCCAGGCGCGGTCGCGGATACAATGGCAAAATATCTGATCGATCGCGCGAAGCACAAAGTGCGCGTGCTGCTACTGCTCGATGCGTTCGGGTCTCAGCCGCTCAGGCGGGAGTGGCGTGACAGTCTCAAGCGTGCGGGCGTAGAGGTCAGATGGCTGAGACCTCTTCGCTGGTATACACTGCAGAAGGCAGCCCAACGATCGCACGTTCGCGTGGTCGTGGTAGACGGAAAGATCGGTTACACCGGAGGCTTCGGGCTCGCCGACTATTGGCTGGGAGATGGCCATCACGAGGACCAATGGCGCGAGACCAACGTGCGATTCGAGGGGCCGACGGTGGCTGCGCTGCAGGCGGCGTTTGCCGCGGCGTGGGCTGAAGCGTCGGGCGAACTGCTGACCGGCGACATGTTCTTTCCAAAGAGCTCTTTCGCTGATGTCGGAGACGTGCAGGCTGGTCTGATGTACAGCATTCCCAGCACCGGAAGCACACCGGCGGAAAGATTCCTCGCGCTGTCAATCGCGGGTGCCAGAAAAACGCTCTATATCAGCAACTCATACTTCGTTCCGGGCGAGAATTTCATGCAGCTGCTTCTGGCGGCAGCAAGAAGGGGCGTGGACGTCCGGGTCATCACCGTGGGCGACAAGACCGATGTGAAGACGACCTGGTATGCGGGGCGAACCTACTACGAGAAACTGCTCGAAGGCGGCGTGAAGATCTACGAGTACGAGCCGACCATGATGCATGCGAAGAGTCTGGTAGTAGACGGCATGTGGTCTTACATGGGATCAATGAACTTCGACAACCGCTCGCTGTCGTTCAACAACGAGTCGCTCCTTGTCAGCCTCGACCGCCGAGTCGGAACACAAATGGACTCTGTCTTCATGGATGACATCAAGTGGTCAAAGGAGATAAAGCTCGACGAGTTCAGAAAGCGCCCCCTCTCGGGGAAGATTCTCGAGTGGGGGGCCCAGAAACTGAGGCGCATACTCTAGCACCCCGCCGGGAACCGCTCCTTGACCCGTGATGTGACGAGTAATCCTTCCATGCTGGCGCGCTTCCATCCGCTCGTGCGACGGTGGTTCAAGGAGACGCTCGGCAAGCCGAGCGATCCGCAGCGCCAGGGCTGGCCGGCGATCGCGAGTGGGGCGCACACGCTCATACTCGCTCCGACGGGAACGGGGAAAACCCTGGCGGCGTTTCTGTGGGAGCTGAACGAGCTGATCGTGCGCGGAATGAAAGAGCCGCTGTCGAACGCGGTTCATCTGCTCTACATCTCGCCGCTCAAGGCGCTCAACAACGACATCCAGAGAAATCTCGAGCGGCCACTTGGCGAGCTTCGAGAGCGGTTCGCAGCAGCAGGCAAGGAATTTCCTGAGATTCGCGTTGCTGTTCGCACGGGGGACACGCCAGCATCAGCGCGCGCGAGGATGCTTCGAAAGTCGCCGCACATTCTGATCACGACGCCGGAATCGCTCAACATCATGCTGACCACGCTGAAGGGACGCGGGATATTCAGCGGTGTCCGGGCGGTGATTGTGGACGAGATCCATGCGATAGCCGGGACGAAGCGCGGGGCGCATCTGGCACTGACGCTGGAGAGGCTCGAAGCGCTGGTCGAGAATTCACCTCAACGCATCGGCCTGTCCGCGACGCAGCGGCCACTCGACGAGGTCGCGCGGTTCCTCGGCGGTTGCGAGCAGAGCATCTCCGGGACACCGGAGTTCCGTCCGGTCACGATCGTCGATTGCGGCATGACGAAGGAGATGCAGATCGCGGTCGAATCACCGGTAGCCGACCTGGGAAACGTCGGCGGCGGCGTTTGGCCCGCGGTCACTCCACTCGTGCTGCGGCACATTCGGGCATCGAGCACGACACTCGTGTTCGTTAATAACCGCGCGCAGGCCGAGAAGATCGCGGCGCGTGTAAACGCTCTCGCCGAGGAAGAAATCGCGCTTCCGTATCACGGATCGCTGGCGAGGGAGCGCCGGTTCGCTCTGGAAGAGCGCCTGAAGGCCGGATCTCTCCGCGCTCTCATTACCACCAGCTCTCTCGAGCTGGGAATCGATATCGGCTCGGTCGATCTCGTCATACAGCTGCAATCACCCAAACGGGTGGCCGCGGCGCTCCAGAGAATCGGACGAGCCGGACATACTCTGGGCGTGGCAAGCCGCGGAATACTCGTACCGACCTTTCGAGACGATGCGGTGGAAATCGCGGCGATAGTCGCGGCAATGCGCGCCGGAGACGTGGAGCCCACCCACGTCGTGCAGAACGCTCTCGATGTGCTCGCCCAGGTCGTCGTGGCTGCCGTCTCGGTCGATGACTGGGGAAGCGAGGACCTTTTCCGTCTCGTGAGGCGAGCCTATCCCTATCACCAGCTGACGCGCGGCGCGTTCGACGAAGTGCTGGCGATGATGTCGGGCAAGTATCCGTCCGACATCGCCGCGGAGCTGGAGCCGCGAATCACGTGGGACCGGGTCAACGACAAGCTGATCGGATCCCGCGCGGCGCGGATGACGGCTGTGATCTCGGGCGGGACGATTCCCGATCGAGGGCTGTACACGGTGAATCTTCCGGATCGTACCCGGCTCGGAGAGCTGGATGAAGAGTTCGTGCACGAGTCCAGGGTGGGTGATGTCTTTCAGCTTGGCTCGTCGACGTGGAGGATCGCGGCGATCGAGCACGACCGTGTCGTTGTAACTCCCGCGCCGGGGACACCGGCGCGGATGCCGTTCTGGCACGGGGAGTACATGGCGCGGTCGCTGATGCTGAGTCATCGCGTCGGGGCGCTGCGTCGTGAACTGGCGGAAGCTCCGAACGAAGAGAGACTTGCGATTGAATACGGCTGTGATACCGCGACCGCCAACTCGATCGTGAAATACATCGCGTTGCAGCGAGCAGCTACCGGGATCGTTCCTGATGACCGGAACATCGTGATCGAGCAATTCAGAGATGAAACCGGCGCGGTGCGTATTGTCATTCACGCCGCCTTCGGCGGAAGAATCAACGCACCCTGGGGAATGGCGCTGGCCCAGCGCGTGCGCGAGGCGATCAACGACACCGACCTGCAAGTGCAGACGACGGACGACGGCATCATGCTTCGTCTTCCGGATCTGGGCATGGGCGTACCGCTGCAATCGCTCCTCGGCCTGTCCGGAGCCGAAGCCGAGCAACTCGTGCTGGAAGAAGTCGGCTCGACGTCACTCTTCGGCGCGCGCTTCAGGATGAATGCCGCGCGGGCGCTGCTTCTGCCACGCGGCAATCCCCGGCGTCGCATGCCACTTTGGCTTCAACGGCTGAAATCGCTCGACTTGCTGCAGGTCGTACGTCAATTCCCGAGCTTTCCGATTCTGGTCGAGACGTACCGTGAAGTTCTCCAGGACGCATTCGACATGCAGGGACTCAAGGAAACACTGGCGGAAATCGAAGCGGGCAAGATCCGTGTCCACAATGTGGTGACCGAGGTACCGTCGCCGTTCGCGACGAGCCTGCAGTTCGGCTTCGTGATGGACTGGCTCTACGGCGACGACACTCCGCGCGCGGAGCAAAGAGCCGCGCTGCTATCGCTCGACAGATCACTCCTCGACGAAGTCATGGGCGGAGAGGGCAGCGACGACATCACCCGCGAAGGTATCGAGCAGACTTTATCGGAAAGGCGCGGAATGGCGCCGGGCCGGCGCGCGCGAACCGATGACGAACTCGCGCACCTGCTTGACCGCGCGGGCGATCTCACCGGCGACGAATTGCGATTTCGGATCGCATCGCAGGAGAAAGGTGTTCGTGGAGATCCCTTTGACCAGCTGCTGAAGACCGGGCGCATTATCGCGATCCAGCTCGGACGTGACGAGGCGAAGGAATGGCGCTTCATCCTGACGGAGACATATCCGCGTTACGTCTCGGCCTTCGGCCCCGAGCAATTGTCCCGGGTGCTCGGTACGGCGGAGCTCGTTGGACAGAATGCCGCAGCCTTGGTCCCGGAAGTACTCCGTCATGCTGCGACAAATGAGTCGGTCGCAAGACGGGAGATTCTGGCGCGATTTCTCACACAATCCGGACCGGTGACTGTTCAGGAAATCCATAATCACTATGGCTGGCCCCGCGAGTGGATCGAAGCCCGGCTCTTGGAATGGGAGAGAACGGGCAAGCTGGTTCGCGGAAAATTCCGGCGTGAGGCTCAGGATCCCGAGTGGTGCTCGAGACGGGTAGTCGAAATTGGCCGCAGGCGCGCGCTCGCCGCGCTGAGAAAGCAGATCGAGGCGGTCGAGCTTCCTCACTTTGCGGCCTTCGTGCAGCGATGGCAGCATCTCGACGAGCGTGACCGGCTTGACGGTGCGGCGGGAACGGCAGCAGCGGTGCGACAACTATATGGTATTGCGCGTCCGCCGATTGCCTGGGACCGCGACTATCTCCGCGCGAGGGTCAGAGCATACGACCCAACGACACTATCGCAATTCACGGCCACGGGAGACCCGGTGTGGGCCGGCGAGGGGAACTACGATCCAGAATCGGGAGCGATACGACTCGCCCGCGTTCGCTTCTTCGAGCGTGGAAGTGGCGGAATCTGGCTCAACGAGCAGCAGGAATCCGTGCTGAGCAAGAGTGCCGAAACGGTGAGGGCAATAATCGCGGAGGAGGGCGCATCGTTCATCGGGGACATTCAGGCGATCACTGAACTGACGATACTCGCGGTGCGCGAAGCCATTCGCGAATTGGTGGCCTGGGGCCTTGTGACCAACGACACGATCGAAGCCTTGCGCGAGATTGCGCGCTGGAAGCCGATGGTCCAGCGTACCGGCGGCGACCCGACGAGCTGGCT
>JBGPHO010000092.1:0-9066 GCA_041484425.1 Gemmatimonadaceae bacterium | reverse complement strand
GCGTAGAAGGGCATCAGCGGGATGATCATCAGCAATCCCACCATGTCCACGAAGTTCGTGATGATCAGCACGAACAACTTGCCGCTGGCGACCTTCGATACCCGCCCGCTCATTGCCGAGGCCTTTCCGCGCAAAGGCGACAACTAGTCCTCCACCTTGCCCAACGCGGCGGGGGGAACCGCCCTGCCGACTACGCCGGCGAGCGCGATGATCGTGAGCACGTATGGAATCATCTCGATGAACTGCGACGGAATCGCGTGACTCCCCTGCAACTGTATCTGGAGCGTCTCGGCCGCCGCGAACAACAGACACGCGAGCGCGGCTCGAATGGGATCCCATCGTCCGAAGATCACCGCCGATATCGCGATGAATCCGCGGCCCGCGGTCATCTGATCCGTGAACTGATGCTGATCGAGCGCGAGATAAACGCCGCCCAGAGCCGCCAGCATTCCCGATATCGCCACCGCGACATACCGCACGCGCGGTACGCTCACTCCGACGCTCTCGGCCGCGTCGGGATGCTCCCCCACCGCGCGGACGCGCAAGCCGAATGGTGTCTTATAGATCACGAACGCCATGACCGGCGCGACGACGATCCCGAGCCAGAGCAATGGATTGTCGAATCCCGCCGCGTTGATGTTTCCGCCGAAGCCGGCGACGCGTGGCGAATTGGACGAGCTGGCAAAGAACAGCTTGAGAAAAAAACGCGTGACGCCGATCGCAAGCAGATTGATCGCGACTCCAACGACAACCTGGTCGGCGCGATAACGGATCGTGGCGACGGCGTGAATGAGCGAGAAGATCAATCCGCCGAGTATCCCGCACAGCACGCCGACCCAGGGACTTCCCGAATAATTGGTGCCCAGCACGGCCGCGAACGCACCGCTCAACATGAACCCCTCGAGCGTGAGACTGACGATGCCGGCGCGCTCCGCCACGACTCCGCCACTGGCAGCAAAGAGATACGGAATGGCGATCCGTATCATCTGCGTGAGAAAGGAGATGGGATTCACGCGTCGCTCCGTTTCCGGGCGCTGCGAAGGATCCGCCTCACTTCAGGCACCGCCGTTGCCACCGCGATAATGACGACGCCCTGGAGCACGTCCATCATCTGCTTCGGCACGAAGGCATGTATTGCAAGGCCCCCTTGAGAGAGGGTCGCGAAGAAGAACGCGGCGACGATAACGCCGAACGGATGGTTTCGGCCAACCAGAGCGACCGCGATACCGAGAAACCCCGCGCCGCTCGCAAAACCATCCTCATAGTAGTGCTTGTAGCCGAGGACGTAGTTGATCCCGCCCATTCCCGCGATCACGCCCGAAAACGTGAGCGCCCGCATCCATACCCGACCGACGCTGATGCCTCCGTATTCCGCCGCCTGCGGCTGGAGTCCAACCGCCCGCAGCTCATAGCCGCCGCGCGCGCGAAAGAGATAGAACCAGACCGCCAACGCGACCAGGACGGCGACGATGAGCGCCAGATTTGCCGCCGATCCGTGAAACCGTGGATTGATGTCCGCGAGCCTTGGCAGCACGCCGGCGTGGATCTCCGGGGTGTGAAGAGTCTCCCGCACGTGCAGATGTCCCGCGATGAACCAGTTCAGCAGCGCCAGCACGATGAAGTTGAGCATTATCGTGACGATGACTTCGTGCGCGCCGAATCTGGTCTTGAGATACGCTGGAACTGCTCCGACGACTCCACCCGCGAGCCCGGCGGCGATCATGCAGACTAGAAGTGCGAGGATGAGCGGCGTGCCGACCGGGAGCGCGAGTCCTACAAGAGCGGCGCCAAATCCTCCCGCCGCGAGCTGGCTCTCTCCTCCGATGTTGAACAGCCCGGCGCGCAGGCCGAATGAAACCGCCAGACCCGTGAACGCGAGAGTCGTCGCCTTGTACAGAACCTGCCCGAAACCGTAGGCGTTGCCCCACGTCCCTTCGAGCAGCAGCCGATACACCCCCGCCGGCGACTGGCCGTAGCTCAGAATCAGAAGGTCGCCGCAGATGAGCGCGACCAGGAGTGCAACGAGCGGTGGAATGAGCGCTTCCTGGGCGCGCTCGCGCCAGGGCGCAGCGGCAAACGTTGGCTTCGTGCCTTCCGTCACTGACGACGCGGTCACGCGGCAGTGCCTTTCTTGGTCCCGATCATGTATTCGCCGAGCACCTCTTCGCTGGCTTCGGCGGCGGGCATCACTACCGCAAACTTGCCGCGGTACATCACCGCGATGCGATCGGAGAGCGCGAGCACTTCATTGAGCTCCGCGCTGACGAGAAGAATCGCCTTCCCCTGTGCGCGCGCATTCAGAAGCTGCTGGTGGATGAACTCAATCGCCCCGACATCCACGCCGCGTGTCGGCTGCGACGCGAGCAGGACGGAGAATCCCCGTCCCATCTCTCGAGCGACGACGACCTTCTGCTGATTACCGCCCGACAAAGCGCGCGCCGCCAGAAGGGCATTGGGAGGCCTGATATCGAAGGATGTAATCGCCCGCGTCGCGTTCTCCGTCACACGATCGCGGTCGATGATCCCGTTTCTGGAGAAATATTTCTGAACTCCGAGAATCAGGTTGTTGGCAACGGTGTACTCCAGAATCAATCCGCGTCGCTGCCTGTCCTCGGGGATGTGCGAGACGCCGGCCTCGTGACGCTGCGCGACGCTGCGCCGCGTAATGTCCGCGCCATCGACCAGAATCTCCCCGGCGAAAACCGGTCTCAAGCCGGCGAGCGCTTCAATCAGCTCGGTCTGTCCGTTTCCCTCGACACCGGCGATGCCGAATATCTCTCCCGGTTTCACGTTGAAGGTGACGCCGTCGATGACGCGGATGCCGCGCGATCCCACCACGACGAGGTTCCGGGCTTCGAGACCCTGGTCTGGCTGAGGGCCAGTGCGACGACCGCTGGGCTGCACTCGCTTTCCGGCGGAGAGAGATACTTCGCGGCCGACCATGAGTCGGGCGATTTCGGCAGGAGTCGTTTCCGATGTTTTGACGCGCGCGACCGTCTGGCCCGCGCGCATCACGGTAATAGTGTTCGAAATCTCCACGACTTCATCGAGCCTGTGCGTGATCAGCACGACCGTATCGCCCTTGTCGCGCAGGCGGCGAAGCACCGCCCACAGCTCACGCACCTCGGGTGGCGACAAAACCGCGGTGGGCTCGTCGAGAACGAGAATCCTGGCGCCGCGAAACAATACCTTGAGGATCTCGACTCGCTGCGCCTCGCCCACCGATAGGTCGGAGATCAGCCTGTCGGGCGCGATGACGAGTCCGGTTTCGTTCGAGAGCTTGCGCACATCATCGGCGGCGCGCTTGTAGTCGAGACTGATTCCTCGCGTCTTCGGCTCGCACCCGAGCACGAGATTTTCAGCCACCGAAAGCGTCGGCACCAGCATGAAGTGCTGGTGGACGATGCCGATTCCTGCCGCTATCGCCCCGTTGGTCGACCAGCCCGTCACATCGCGGCCGTTTACCTCGATGCGGCCCGCATCGGGTTTCATCAGCCCGCCCAGTATGCGCATCAGCGTTGATTTGCCGGCGCCGTTCTCGCCGACGAGGGCGTGGATCTCGCCGGGCATCACTTCTACTGATGCGCCGCGATTCGCTCTGATTGCGCCGAACGATTTGTCGATCCCCTCCATCCGGATGGCCGGCACAACGGATTGAGGGAGGGGTCCGATCATCGGGTACTGGGCACCTTGATGCGTCCGGCGATTACCTCCTGCTTCAGCTCCTCGACGCGGGCGCGCGCGCTGTCGGGGATGAGCGCGCGATTGCGATTGTCGTAGATGTAGCCGACGCCGCCTTCCTTCAATCCAAAGGAGTAGATCCCGCCCTTGAACGTGTGATTCTGCACTCTGCTGATCACATCGAACGTGGCGGTGTTCACACCTTTCACCATCGACGTGAGGACATGTCCCGGTGCCTCATCGTTCTGATCGGAATCCACTCCGATTGCGAGCTTGTTGGTCGCGCGCGCAGCTTCGAACACGCCTTGCCCGGTCGAGCCGGCGGCGTGGAAGATCACCTCGACGCCCTGGTTGTACTGGCTGAGCGCCAACTCCTTGCCCTTGCCCGGATTCTTGAACGCATCGGGTGTAACGCCCGCGTATTGCGCTATCACCTGGCAGTCCGGGCACACCCTCTTCACACCTGCGCGATAGCCGGCCTCGAATTTGTGGATGAGCGGAATGTCCATCCCGCCCACGAATCCGACTTTCTTCGAGTGACCAACGAGCGCAGCCAAAGCGCCGACGAGGTACGATCCTTCTTCTTCGCGGAACTTGAGCGCCGCGACATTCGGCGGTGGAGGGATCACATTGCCGTTCGCATCAGTCGCCAGCGCGTAGTCGATCCCCGCGAACGCCGTATTCGGATATTCCTTCGCGAGATTGGCGAGATCGTCGGTGAAGATGAAGCCCACGCCGATCACCAGATCCATCCCTTCTGCAGCGAGTAGCCTCAGCCCCGCCTCGCGGTCGGCTCCTTCCCCCGGTTCGATGAAACGAACGTTCGACCGGAGCATCTTTGTCGCGCTGTCGGCCCCGGCGTAGGCGCCGTCATTGAACGATTTGTCGCCGCGGCCACCCACGTCCAGGACGATTCCTATGCGAACCGACGACGTCTCCTTTCCCTCGGCCATGGCGCTCCGACGGGTGAAAAGGAGGGCAATGTGTACGGCGAGCAGGAGGGACGTGACGAGGATAAGCTTTCTCATCTGAACAGAAGAATCGCCCAGAACACAGTCGGTTGCAAGACGAGCGTCGGGCCTCCGATCGCGCAGAACACTGCTTCGGCGTCGGCTCTCGAAATCGCGCAGAACGCTGCTTCGGCGGCAGCTCTCAGCGTCGCGCGGAACACTGTATCAGCGGCGGCTTCCCGCGTCGCGCAGAATACTGCATCCGCGGCCCCCTTTCAAACGCATCAAATCACGCTTTGATTTCATCGCATGGCCGAGCGGATACGGACGCGCTTTCTCGTGGTGGGGAGCGGAGTTGCTGGACTTCACACCGCATGGCGCGCTTCCGCAGATGACGACGTGATGGTGCTGACCAAGCGATCGCTTTTCGATAGCGCGACCGCGTATGCCCAGGGCGGAATCGCCGCCGCGCTCGGCGCCGGAGATTCACCCGAGCTGCATCGGCAGGACACTCTCGCCGCCGGCGCGGCGCTCTGCGACGCGAAGGCCGTTGAGGTCCTGGTCGAGGAAGGACCCGCACGGGTGCGCGAGCTGGCGACGGCCGGAGCGAACTTCGATCTCGAGCCGGGCGGAAATTTCAAACTGGGCCGCGAAGCTGCGCACTCTCGGCGGCGTATCGTCCACGCGCACGGAGATCAGACCGGCGCCGAGGTTGCGCGCACGCTGATCAAGCGAGTGAAGGAGAGCGAGCGGATCGAAGTGCTGGAGAAGGCGCGCATCCTCGATCTGATCGTGCACGACGGAGTGGTTTTCGGCGTGAAGGCCGCCGTCGCGGGCAAGCCGGTAGAGATCATCGCTGATGCGACGGTGCTCGCGACCGGAGGTTGTGGACAGGTCTATCGCTATACCACGAACCCGGAAGTCGCGACCGGCGATGGCTACGCGATAGCGCACCGCGCCGGCGCGAAGCTGGCGGATATGGAGTTCGTGCAATTCCATCCGACCGCGCTGGATACGCCCGAGAATCCGCTGCAACTGATTTCGGAAGCCGTGCGCGGGGAGGGCGCCGTTCTCCTGAACGAAGAGGGTGAGCGTTTCATGCTCAAGAAGCATCGGCTCGCCGAACTCGCTCCACGGGATGTCGTGGCTCGCGAGATCTTTCGCGAGAAAGCGGGAGGCAGGCGGGTCTGGCTCGATGCGCGGATGCTGGGCCCGGAATTCCGGGAACGTTTTCCCGGCATCTTCGCCATCTGTCGCGCGCGCGGCGTCGATCCGTCGA
Organism: Gemmatimonadaceae bacterium; assembly: GCA_041484425.1. Classification (GTDB taxonomy): domain Bacteria; phylum Gemmatimonadota; class Gemmatimonadetes; order Gemmatimonadales; family Gemmatimonadaceae; genus UBA4720. The sequence goes on along the minus strand of JBGPHO010000092.1, from coordinate 3,156 downwards.
AAGATCTGATTCCCGTCACGCCGGCCGCGCACTACATGATGGGAGGAATCGTCACCGACCTGCGCGGTCGCGCGAGTCTCAACCGATTGTACGCTTGCGGCGAGGTCTCACGAACCGGAGTACACGGCGCCAATCGGCTCGCATCGAACTCGCTGCTGGAAGGGCTCGTGTTCGCCGAACGGGTCGCGCGCGACATGATCGACACGAAGAAGTTGCACGCTCTTCCGAGGAAGAAGAGTTGGGAAGTGCCCGTGCTGCGCGACCGCGGCGCGGCGCAGGTCGCCGCCGACAGCATCCGGCAGGTGATGTGGGACTACTGCGGAATCGACCGAAGCGCCAAAGGCCTGAGACTCGGGCACGCCAAGCTCACCGAGATCGAGGAACGGCTCCCGCAGGGAGCGACCGAGGAGGCGAACATGGTACAAACATCTCTCCTCATCGCCGACGCCGCGCTGTTGAGAAAGGAGTCGCGCGGAGGCCATTATAGGAGTGATTTTCCGCGGGCAAAACGAAAGTGGAGCGGCAAGCACATCGAATGGTAAATACGACGGTCAACCGGCACAGCGAGCTTCAGGAAGAGATCAGGCACCTGGCGAGAGAGCGCAATGCGGTGATCATCGCGCACAACTACGAGCGCCCCGAGGTTCAGGACGTCGCGGATTTCGTAGGTGACTCACTGGGGCTGAGTCGGGAAGCCGCGAAGACGAAAGCAGATGTGATCGTCTTCTGTGGTGTCCACTTCATGGCGGAGACAGCGGCGGTTCTCTCGCCGCAGAAGACCGTGCTGCTTCCCGATCTGGCCGCCGGATGCTCGTTGGCAGCGACCATCAACGCCGACCAGCTGCGGGAGTGGAAGGAGGAGCACCCGGGCGCCGTCGTCGTTTCCTACGTCAACACGACCGCCGAAGTGAAGGCGGAGAGCGACTACTGCTGCACGTCGGGCAACGCCGTCGAGATCGTGAACTCGATCCCCGCCGACAGGGAGATCCTCTTTCTCCCCGACATGTTCCTCGGCGCGCACGTGCGGCGCATCAGCGGCCGCAAGAACATGCACGTGTGGATGGGAGAGTGTCATGTGCATGCTGGAATCGACCCCGAAGACATCAGGCACCAGCGCGCCGCGCATCCCGGTGCGGAGTTTCTGATTCACCCCGAGTGCGGCTGCGCCACCAGCGTAGTCGAGGCCGTCTCGGCGGGGGACATCGATCCGGTGGGCGTTCAGATCCTTTCGACCGAAGGGATGATCAAGCGCCCAAAGAATTCCGCCAACGACGAGTTCATCGTCGCGACCGAAGTCGGCATTCTGCACCGGCTACGGCGTGAGAATCCGACCAAGACTTTCTATCCCGCAAATCCTGACGCGGTATGTGCGTTCATGAAGGTGACGACGCTGCCTAAGGTGTTGAGCTCGCTGCAGCGGATGGAGCACCGCATTACGGTGCCCGCACCCATTGCCGAGCGCGCGCGCCGCGCCATCGAGCGGATGGTCGCGATTGGCGGACAGACGCCGCTGTCGCCGGCTCCGGACGCCTCGCAAGATCCCGGCGAATGATCAATCGGCGGGAGAGCGAGCTCGCCGCGCATGGTTTCGGCTGGGAGGAGGGGCTTCATTTCCCATTGACGAAAAAGGAACTCGCTACAATAGTCGCGGAGGCGCTGCAAGAAGACGACACGCGGCACGACATCACGACCGCAGCGACGGTAATGTCGAATCGGCGCGCGAGATGCAGGCTCGTTGCCCGGCAGACAGGGGTGATCGCCGGACTCCCTCTGGCGTGCGAGGCGTTCGAGCAGCTCGATCCGGCGGTGACGATGCGAGTCGAGCACCCCGATGGAACGCGCATCCACCCTCAGACGCCGGTGATGTTCCTGTCGGGGCACGCGCGTGGGTTGCTATCGGCCGAACGGGTGGCGCTCAACTTCGTTCAGCGGTTGTCGGGAATAGCGACCACGACGGCGCGATACGTCGAAGCGATCGCTGGGACCCGGGCGCACATCCTCGACACGCGGAAGACGACACCGCTGCTGCGTCGCCTCGAGAAATACGCCGTTCGCGCGGGCGGGGGGCTGAATCACCGCATGGACCTGTCCGCGGCAGTTCTGATAAAGGACAATCATCTCGCGGCGGTGGATGGGGATATCGCGTTGGCCGTGAGTCGCGCGCGAGCGGTGGCCCCCGCCGGGATCAAAATCGAAGTGGAGTGCGACAGGCTCGATCAGGTTCGCGCGGCGATCGATTCCGGTGCCGACATCATCATGCTCGACAACATGCAGCTGCTGGAGCTGCGTCAGGCGGTCGAGCTGGTGGATGGCCGGGCGGTGACGGAGGCGTCGGGCGGTGTCACGCTGGACACCGTGCGATTCATCGCGGAGACGGGAGTGGATTGGATCTCGGTTGGTGCGTTGACGCATTCCGCGCCGGCGCTCGATCTCGCACTGGATTTCGATTGATGCTGGAGGAAGTCTGCGACGTCTGCGGCTCGACCAACATTAAGGAGATCAAGTGCAAGGTGATATGTCAGAATTGCGGGACGATTTTGAGGAGCTGTGCCGATCTCGGAACAATCACGCCTTCAATTTGAGGTGAATCGACATGGATCGTAGAAACTTCGTGCGTCTGGGCGCCATCGCCGGCGCGATGGCCGTTCGCGGAAAACCGCTTGCGGGTGAGACGCTGACCGATCGCGGAGCATCAGAAGGGCTTCGCAGCAGGCGCCGGTTTGCCGTTCCTCCATTCGAGCTCGATGAGGCGACGCTCTCCGACCTTCAGACTGGAATGGCGGCTGGAGGGATGACCGCGCGATCCATCACGCAGCTGTATCTGGATCGTATCGCGGCTCTGAATCTGAGTGGTCCAGTGCTACGCCACGTGCTCGAGACCAATCCAGACGCGCTTTCACTTGCCGATTCGCTGGACCGGGAGCGGAAGGCCGGCAAGGTTCGCGGGCCCCTGCACGGCATTCCGATCCTGCTCAAGGACAATATCGATACCGCCGACCGGATGACGACCACGGCGGGATCACTTGCGCTGGCGGGATCCATTCCGCTCCAGGACGCATTCATCGCGGCCAAGCTCAGGGCGGCGGGCGCGATCCTCCTCGGAAAAACGAACCTCAGCGAGTGGGCGAACTTTCGTTCGTCGCATTCTTCGAGTGG
>JBGPHO010000091.1:0-9134 GCA_041484425.1 Gemmatimonadaceae bacterium | reverse complement strand
GGTCATCGGCGGCCTCACCGTCACGCAGACCACGCAATCGAAGTCGGGAATTCCGCTGCTCGTCGATCTGCCGATCATCGGCAGACTGTTCGGCGAAACGCGCACCGACGACGAAAAGCGTGATCTCCTCATTCTCGTAACACCACACATCATCGACGACGGCGCGCCGATACCAGGCGCATCGTCGAATCCGATCCCACCAGCCACCCGCTAAAGGTGACTCGAATGCACATAGATCTTACTGGCGGCTTGCGCCGCGGCCTCGTTGTCGCCGCGGTAGCAGCCTCTATTTCTCTGGGGGTCGCGGCGTGTAATGACTCGACGTCGATCGATCCGCAGCGGGACCGCATACCGCCTACTCTTACTCTGACCGCCGTCGGTGGTCAGGCTGACACCGTAATTGCCTTCACCACCGATGCGAAGGACAATCTCGGTCTGAAGACAATCCATGTCAGGGCCACTGGTGCTGTCGGATTCGTCTACGACACTGTCTTTACGAGCGCCGTCACCAACATCCAGCTGCCCTTCAAGCTTTTCTCGTCGCGTTCCGTTCCTCCAGGCACGCCCGTAATCGTTACCGCAACCGCCGTCGACGGCGCCGGCAACAGCTCCGGAGTCGACACGCTGATACTGGCGACCGGAAACGTTCCGCCGCCGGAAGTCAAAATCCTCAGTCCGTTCTCCGGCAGCTCCGCGGTTCTCGGCAAGTCGATACTTGTGACCGTCATGGGAAAAACCGCGATCAAGGTTCTTTCCCTCGGGTTGAGCACAACGGGGCCCGTGGTTCGCACCGACTCGGTACTGTTCGCGAGCCCGCTCGCCGACTCCATCACAATGCAGGACACGATCGCGATTCCCCTCAACGCAACCCCCGGTACGCTCACGATCACGCCTTTCCTCAGGGATTCGCTGGGACAGCGCGCGGTGGGCCCAAGCATCACGATCACCGTACAGACGGCAGCCCAGATTAATTCGGTTCCGGTCGTCAACGCTTACTGCCTCCTGAGCCAGGGCTTTAACAATGCCTGCGGCCACGCCAGGCGCGTCGAGGTGACCGATACCGTGCACGTCGAAGCCGACGATCCGAGCGGCATCGGCCAGCTCGGCTACGAGGTGCGAAGCACCCCGGGCGGGCCAATCGACGATTCCGCGACGTATGTAGCGAGCGGCAACCTGACGTTCGAGCCGCACACGTTCAAGATGAAGCTGCCTTACACGACCTTTCCGACCACCGCCTACATCCAGGTTTTCGGCCGAAACTCGAACGGTGTGAGAGCGTACGCGAAACTGTCGAGTGGTGCCGATCGGACAGACACGGTCACCGTCGTCGCCGGCGTCACGCGCTTGCTGCCGTTCGGCGGGCAGGTCGCGGATGCGCTGTATCACCCAGGCAAGGATCGTCTGTACCTGACGAACATCACGAGGAACCAGGTGGAGGTCTTCAACCTGGCCGACTCGTCGTTCAAGGCACCCGTAATCGTTGGCTCGCGTCCATGGGGCCTCGCGGCATGGCCGCGTGACCGGACCGGCACCAAGGGTGACACGTTGCTCGTTGCCAACTCAGGCGGCACGCAGATCAGCTACGTGGATCTGGATGCTGGCGCTAGCGGCAGCGGACTCGAGGTGTTCAGGTACCTGCTGCCGAATATCATCGTAGCCACGATTACAACGACCACGTCCGCGACAAGCGGTCTCCCGATACGCGTGCGGACCGTCTACGACTTCAGCGATCGTCCGCAGTACGTCGGAGCGACTTGTCACGAAGTAGGCGGGATCTGCCAGGATGTCATGCTGACCTACTCGACCACTCCGACACCGGGGCAGTCGCCGCCGTTCGGCAGTCTCAACGGCACGTTACGGTGGGAGAACCTGACCAAGGGTGTCACCGCCGCTGGTAAGTCAGATTCGACCACATCGCACTTCTTCTTCGAACAGGCGATCGGCCAAGCCGGCGCGCGTGGCGATACGCTCGAGATCGAGCGATTCGATGCCGATGGAGTCGGGCAGGCCACCCTGGTCCCGTCCGGCTCGCCACTTGGCTCCACCGTTGTTTCAATCAACAACCTCGCGTTCCGTGACACCACTTTCGTGCGCAGCTCCGGCAACTTCCGTCGTTCGGTATTCGGTGAGGGCGGAAGCGTCATCAACAGCCGCGCAATGATGTACGACGTAGACAGGGGGTACGATCCAGTTATCTGGTGGATCGACAGGGGCGTCTCTCCTCCGACGGACGTGTCGGACTTTATCGCCAACACGTCGGCGAGGATGTTCGGCGTAGCCATCAACTTCGATGGTGGGCTCGCGGCGATCCGCGCGGACTCGACCTACGTGCTCAATCCGGCGCTCCGCCTGCTGGGCATCTTCAACACCACGAACACCAACGCCGGCCTGGACTTCCACCCGCAGAATACCGGCATCTTCTCGTTCCCGCTCAACACGCGACTTGCTTTCGCCGCGTCCTCTGAGCCGCTCATCGAGATTTACGACACCAATTGCTACCTGAGAGTCGGAACGATTCCGATCAAAGACCCGATCATCGGTCCAATCACGGCAGCGCTCCGCCCTTCTGGCGAGCTGGTGCTGGTTGGAGCGACGGCGCGAGGGGTTGTCATCGCGCAGCTACCGAATACGTTTACCACGACCTGCCCGTAGATTCCGCAGGAAGCGGGTACCAAGCTTGAACGCGAGCCCGGTCAAAAGCCGGGCTCGTTTTTTTTGGAGACTGATGCTGCGATTCACCACCGCCGGCGAATCCCATGGGCCCGCGCTCGTCGCCATCCTCGAGGGAATGGTGGCGGGGCTGCGCCTCGTCGCCGCCGATGTTGACGTGGAGCTCGCGCGGAGGCAGCAGGGCTACGGACGCGGCCGGCGCATGAAGATCGAGTCCGACCACGCCGAGTTTCTCTCCGGAGTTCGCGCCGGCGAAACACTCGGCTCCCCGATCGCGATGCTGATTCAGAATCGCGACTGGAAGAATTGGCAGGAGATAATGGATCCCGCGCCCCGGGATGGAGATCCCAGCCGCAAGCGCGCTGTGACGCGTCCGCGGCCCGGGCACGTCGATCTCTCGGGAATGCTCAAATACGATCGGGATGACGCTCGAGACGTGCTGGAACGCGCCTCCGCCCGCGAGACGACCGCTCGCGTGGCTGCGGGAGCCGTTTGCAGGCTTTTCCTCCGCCAATTCGACATCACACTCGGGAGCCACATTGTTCACCTTGGCGGGGTCGACGCGCGGCGGCCCGACAAAATGCCCGCCGATCTCAACGCCACCGCCGACGAGTCGCAGCTCCGAACCCTCGATAGAGATGCCGAGCAGGAGATGATAGCTCGCATCGACGCCGCCAAGGCAGAAGGCAATACCCTCGGCGGAATCGCGGAAATCGTCTGTGATGGTCTGCCTGTGGGCCTCGGATCCCATGTGTCGTGGGACAGGAAGCTCGATGGCAGGCTTGCCGCCGCGCTCATGTCAATTCCCGCGGTGAAGGCAGTCGAGATCGGTATGGGGCTGGAATGCGCCCGCAGGAAGGGCTCCGATGTGCACGACGAGATAGATCCGGACGAGGGCAACGTGAAGGCGGGGCGCGTGCGCAGGAGAACCAACCGCGCAGGCGGGATGGAAGGCGGCATCAGCAACGGCGAGCAGATCGTGCTCCGTGCGTCGATGAAGCCGATCAGCACCCTCATGCGACCCCTGGGAACGATCGAGATGAAGACGCGCGAGCCCGCGCAAGCTGTGGCGGAACGAAGTGATGTCACCGCCGTTCCGGCGATGGGAGTAATCGCTGAAGCCATGACAGCATTCGTCGTCGCCCAGGCCTTCCTCGAGAAGTTCGGCGGAGACTCGCTTGGGGAGACGCGACGCAATTACGAGAGCTACGTCGCCGGCTTGAGTGACAGACAGGGACGCTAGGACGTCGCCTCCACATCTCATCCTCGTTGGCCTTCCGGGGGTGGGGAAGACGACGATCGGCAGGGAGGCGGCGAGGAAGCTGGGGAGAGAGTTTCTCGATTTCGACAAGGAGATCGAGCGGAGAGCGGGAATGGATGTGCGCGAGATCTTTCGCCAGAAGGGGGAGGAGCACTTTCGGGAGATGGAATTCGCGCTGACGCAGGAGCTGAGCGTCACCGGCGGAATGGTGCTGTCGCCAGGCGGGGGATGGATCACACAGCAGAGGTCAGTCGAACTTTTGCGTTCGGCTGGACGTATCATATACCTTAGAGCGTCACCCGAAGCAGTCGCCCGCCGATTGCGCAGGGTCGAGACCAGGCCGCTACTGGCCGGGCGCGACCCTGTGGTGGCGCTTCGGGAGCTGTACCAGAAAAGGCACGCCCTCTACGAGACAGCCGACAGCGTTCTCGATACGGAAGGGCTGGCACGGCAACAACTTATAGCGAAGGTCGTCGAGCTTGCCTCGACCATCAAATAACTACGAACGCCAATGGACGAACGAATTCCTGTACAGACCACATTTCGCGTGATGGGCCCACACGAGCGGGGGCGCTTTGCCCCCGAAGCGTGGGGTCATCTGCTCTCACTCAACGGCTCGGGCGCAATCAACGGACTGGAGCTGGAGCACATCATCGAGAGAGCCCTCATGCAGTTCGAGGGACGGATTGCACTCGACGATTTACGCGGACTGCTCGAGGGAACTGGCCTGGAAGACTCGTCCGGAAGCGGCGACAACACTACGGTGCATTAGATGGCGAAAGCCAAGACAGCTAAAGCGAAAACAACAACGAAACGCGCGACGAAGAGCATCGCTGCCAAAGCCGGAGCGATCAAACCGACGCGAGCGAGAAAGAGCGCAGCGGCGAAGATCGTCGACGAGGAGACCCACTCCGAACCCGGCTCGACATCGCTCGTGATCGTCGAGTCACCAGCGAAGGCCAAGACAATCGGCAAGTATCTCGGGCGCGCGTATAAGGTGCGCGCGACGGTCGGTCACGTGCGCGATCTGCCCGAGAAGAAGATGGGAATCGACATCGAGAACGGCTTCGAGCCGGAGTACGTGACGATCCCCGGAAAGGAGAAGACCGTCGCCGATCTCAAGAGCGCGGCCAGGGATTCGCGCGAAATCTTTCTTGCGACCGATCCGGACCGCGAGGGCGAGGCCATCGCGTGGCATGTTGCCCAGGCGATAAAAACCAAGAATGGAGCGCCGATGAGGCGCGTCCTGTTTCACGAGATCACGCGCGACGCCGTGGTGTTGGCGATCGCCAGCGCCGGGAAGATCGACGAGCGGAAGGTCGACGCGCAGCAGGCGCGCCGCGTCCTCGACCGCCTCGTCGGATACAAGGCCAGTCCGGTTCTCTGGAAGACCGTGAAGAAGGGGATTTCAGCTGGCCGCGTGCAGACCGTCGCGCTGCGGCTGCTCGTGGAAAGGGAGCGCGAGATCCGAGCGTTCAAGCCCGTCGAGTACTGGACCGTCGAAGCCCTCCTCGAGGAGGCTGGGCAGCAGTTCACGGCGAAGCTCCATCTGCTCGATGGCAAGAAGCCGGTGATCAGCAACGAGACGGAAGCCGATGCGATTCTGGATGCGCTCAAATCACGAACGACGTTCCAGGTCACCGAGATCAAGCGCCGAGAGCGGAGGAAAAACCCGGCGGCGCCGTTTACGACCAGCACACTCCAGCAGGACGCGGCGAAGAAGCTCGGCTTCGGATCGAAGCGGACCATGCGACTCGCCCAGGACCTGTACGAGGGCATCGAAATTGGGGAGGAGGGCGCAGTGGGTCTCATCACCTACATGCGCACCGACTCAACGCGCGTGGCGTCCTCGGCCGCGGATCAGGCGCGCGAGTATATCAAGATGATGTACGGCGGGTCCTACCTTCCCGACGCACCAAGGCTGTATACCGATGGCAAATCGAAGAACGCGCAGGATGCGCACGAGTCCGTCCGTCCGACGGATCCGACGCGCCGCCCCGAGCACATCCGCAAGTATCTCAAGGAAGACCAGTACCGGCTCTACGAGCTGATCTGGCAGCGGTTCATGGCGTCGCAAATGACGCCCGCGATCTTCGACACGACCACTGTCGACTTCGATTTCGACCGATTCCTGTTCAGAGCGACCGGCAGCGTCGTCAAGTTCGACGGCTACCAGCGCCTCTACAAGGAATCGCGCGAAGCCGAGGAAGGAAAGGCGCTGGAGGAGGAGCAGGGACTGCCTGTCGTCCAGAAGGGAGAGGATATCCCGGTCAAGGCAATCACGCCCTCGCAGCATTTCACGGAGCCACCGCCGCGCTATTCGGAAGCGAGTCTCGTCAAGGAGCTGGAGCGGCTCGGCATCGGCCGTCCGTCGACGTACGCGTCGATCGTCTCGACGCTCGTCGATCGCCGGTACGCGATGCTCGAGCAGCGACGGTTCTTCCCGACCTTCCTCGGCGAACAGGTCGAGAGGGTGATGGTGAAGAGCTTCCCCGATGTGTTCAACGTCAGGTTCACGTCCCACATGGAAACCGATCTCGACAGAATCGAGGAAGGCGACGTGAACTGGCGGAAGATGCTCAAGGATTTCTACGGACCATTCGCCGAATCCGTCAAGAGCGCGGACATCGTGTCGCTCATCGGCGAGGCTCACGATCTGTCGATGCTCGAGACCGAGAGGTGTCCGACTTGCGGAGGGAAACTTGTTCCCCGCGGCGGATTCTTCGGGCCGTTCCTGGCTTGCGAGAATCATCCGAAGGACTGCAAGTACACGAGGCCGTTGCGCGGCGACCGCAAGCCGGCGCAGCCCACCGACGAGATCTGCCATGAGTGCGGCTCGCCAATGGTAATACGTCATGGGCGCTCGGGGGAATTCCTTGGCTGCAGCACATTCCCGAAGTGCCGCGGCACGAGATCGATGCCCACCGGCGTCAAGTGTCCCAAAGACGGCGGCGACATCGCCGTGCGTCGCTCGAAAAAGCGAGGCAAGGCGTTCTACGGCTGCTCCAACTATCCGAAGTGCGATTTCGTGGTGTGGGACAAGCCCGTAGCGGAGACGTGTCCAGACTGCGGCTACGTCGGCGCGGAAGCGAAGTTCACGAAAGCGCGCGGCGATTACCGGCGCTGCATCAAGTGCGCGAACGAGTGGGATGTCGCGCCGACCCCTGAAGCCGTGGCGGTGTGACGCAGCGAGTCACGGTTGTCGGCGGCGGCCTCGCCGGCTCGGAGGCCGCGTGGCAGCTCGCCACGCGCGGGCTCGAGGTATCGCTGCACGAGATGCGTCCGGTCACGACGACGCCGGCGCACAAGACCGACAGGCTCGCCGAGCTCGTTTGCTCGAACACGTTCAAGAGCACGGAGCTGACCAACGCACACGGCCTGCTCAAGGCCGAGATGCGGCTCCTCGGCTCACTGATTCTCGAGGCAGCCGACGGCGCCCGAGTCGCCGCCGGCAGCGCGCTGGCGGTGGATCGTGATGTCTTTTCGGCCGCGGTGACCGAGCGCATCACGTCCGACGACCGAATCAGCGTGGTGCGCGAAGAGGTCTCGAGCATCACGGCTCCCTGCGTGATCGCGACCGGTCCGCTCACGTCGGAGAAGCTGGCCGCGGCCATCCGCGCGCGTCTGGGAGTTGGGGCGCTGGCTTTTTACGACGCGATCGCGCCCATCGTCGCCCGAGATTCGATCGACGACAATCTCGTCTTTCGCGGCTCGCGGTACGGCAAGGAGACAATGGAGGGCGCCGCCGACGACGGCGCGTATCTCAACTGCCCGATGTCCCGGGAGCAATACGACGTATTCCTCGATGCACTGATTTCGGCGGATGAGTATCACGGCCACGAGTTCGACGAAGTTCCTTACTTCGAGGCCTGCATGCCGGTCGAGGTGATGGCGAAGCGGGGGCGCGACACGATGCGCTTTGGGCCGCTCAAGCCGGTCGGGCTGCGCGATCCGCGCACGGGCTACGAGGCGCACGCCGTGGTGCAGCTTCGTCAGGAGGATCGCGCCGGCCGGATGTGGAACCTGGTGGGCTTCCAGACCCGTCTCCGCATCCCCGAGCAGCAGCGCGTTCTCAGGATGATTCCTGGCCTCGCCGACGCGGAGTTTCTCCGCTACGGATCGATTCATCGCAATTCCTATCTCAACTCTCCCGCCGCGCTGAGCGCGCACCTGGCGGCTCGCGACGAGCCGGCCGCGCTTTTCGCGGGTCAGATCACGGGCGTCGAGGGCTACACCGAGAGCTCGGCCACGGGATTGCTCGCCGGAATCAACCTCGCGCGAATCCTTTCGGGCGACGGTCCGGTGATTCCTCCGCCGACGACGATGATCGGCGCGCTCTACCGGTACGTGAACGAGGCGGACCCCAGGCACTTCCAGCCGATGAACGCGAATTTCGGCCTGCTCGACGAGCTTCCGGAGCAAATCCGCGACAAAAAGCGGAAGCGGGAGGTTTTCGCGGAGCGTGCGCTGCGAGACATGCAGTCGTGGATCGATGCCAACAGCATCCACGGCGCGCTGTCGGTGCGGACGTGAGCGAACCGCGGGCGGTCGAAGAGTTCCTGACGCATCTCGAAAAGGAACGCGACGTCTCTCCCAACACTCTCATCGCCTACCGGCGGGATCTCGACGAATTCGTCTCGTTCCTCGGCCGCTACTACGGCGCGGAAGAATGGTCGTGGCAGGGACTGGATCGGCTCGCGATCCGTGGATTTCTCGCGCATCTGACGCGAAAGAAGCTCAATAAGAGATCCATCGCGCGGAACCTCTCGGCGGTCAGAAGCTTCTACAAGTATCTCCACCGCAACGAGCAGGTCGAAGCGAATCCGGCGCGCGGCGTCAACACGCCGAAACAGGACAAGTACCTGCCCGGCTACCTGGATCGCGCACAGATCGAGCTGCTGTTCCAGGCGGCCGAGCTCAAGGCGCAGGAAGGGCGCTTTGGAGACGTGCGCAATTCGGCCTTCCTGGAGCTGTTCTACTCGACTGGAATGCGGCTGTCGGAGCTGCGCGGAATCAACCGGATGGACATCGATCTGATGTCACAGCAGGTGAAAGTGCGCGGGAAGGGGAGAAAGGAGCGGATCATCCCCATTGGCGACCACGCGCAACTGGCGCTCAGAAACTACGAATCGAAGCGGGACGAGCTGCTGCGTGCGATCGGTCCGACCGGAGACCGCACCGCGTTCTTTCTAAGCAATCGCGG
>JBGPHO010000090.1:0-9264 GCA_041484425.1 Gemmatimonadaceae bacterium | reverse complement strand
TCGACCCACCCTGAAGTAGTCAACCTCACGCTCAAGGGCGTGAAAGTCGTGAAGCAGAGCGATCTCCTTCAGAGCGTTTACACCACGGCGTCGCACTGCAACAGCCTCTTCCTCGCGCCATTCTGCTGGGTCAGCAAAGCGAAGTATTTCTACACCAAGAAGTATCTCGATCACAAAGAGCTCGAGCGCGATGTGCTCCGCGTGCGCGTCTTCTACTGGAAGCGCGGCTACCGCGAGGCCGAAGTGGACACGGCGGTGGTTCCAAGGGGGCACAACCAGGTCGGCGTCACCTTCTCGATCAAGGAAGGGCCGCCGACGATCGTCTCCGACATCAGAGTCATCCAGCCGACGCCGCTGCTGTCGCAAAGGGAGATCGACAAGCACGTCGTGCTGGGGAAGAACGGTCCGCTCAATCTGATCAGGCTCGACTCGTCTCGTATCTTTCTGCAATTGACACTATTCGACAAGGGATACGCCGACGCCGAGGTGGACACGTCGGTAGTCGTCGACACGGCTGCGCGGACGGCGGCGGTCAAGCTCACGCTCAATCCGAAATACAAGACGACGGTCGAGGACATCGTCATCAAGGGCAACGACGATGTGAGCGAGCGCACGATCAGGAAGTCGCTGACCTTCCACGTCGGCGACATCTACCTCCGTTCCGAGATTCTCCGCAGCCAGAGAGCGCTCTACGAGTCGAATCTCTTTCGCCGTGCCGCGATAGAGCCGCGTCCGCCCATCGACATCGCCACACCCGACTCGGCCAAGGTGGTCGTCGTCACGGTGCAGGAGTCACCTCCGCGGGAAGCGCGCCTGAGCGCCGGATTCAACACGATCGATTTCTTCCAGTTCGACGCACGCTTCACCCACTACAATTTCATGGGCGGGGGCAGGCGGCTCGACGTTCAGGGAGTGGTTGGAAACCTTTTCGCGCGCTCGCTCAACGGACGCGGCATCTTCCACAACGCGTCCGTCCCGCAGACGAGCACCCTCGCGCGCTACTTCGTTCCGACTTACAACGCGAGCATCGACCTGCGCCAGCCGTGGTTCGGCTCGCCGCACAACGAGCTGGCGATGAGCCTGTTCACGCACCGCCGCAGCGCGCCCGGCATCTACGTCGATCGCGGCTATGGAACGAGCCTGACCTTCACGCGAGACCTGACGGACCGAGCGCCCGCGAGCCTGAACTACAGATTCGAGATCAGCAAGGTCGACGCGGGCGATGTGTATTTCTGCATCAATTACGGCGTATGCGACGCGCCGACACTCGATGCTCTCCGCGGCAACCGGCGGCTGTCTCCATTCACCATCACGTCGTCGATCGATCGCACCAACGATCCCTTTTCTCCCAACAGCGGATACCGCGCCAACGCCAGCGCCGAGAGCGCGTCCGCGTTCACACTCTCCGATTTCCGGTACAACCGTGCGACCGTCGATGGTGCGGGCTTCTACAGACTGCGACAGCGCGGCGCGATCGGCGTGCACGCTCGTGTCGGCTGGGTCAGTCCACTGGGCAGCACCACTCAGGCGGTCGGTGTCGCCGCAGGGTTCGGCGATGGAATCCTCCATCCGAGAAAACGCTTTTACGCCGGCGGATCGCACTCGGTGCGAGGCTTCGGCGAAAATCAGCTGGGGCCGCGCGTCCTCACGATTCCCCTCGCCTCGCTCCAGTCGCACGACAGTTTGAACGCCGCGTGCACATCGGGAACCGACGTCACCCTGTGCAATCCCAACCTGTCGACGCTAAAGGACCGCGATTTCGACCCGCGTCCGCTGGGCGGCAATTTCGTGGCGGAAGGGAGCGTCGAGGCGCGCTTTCCGGTCTGGCGGGACCTGATTGGAGCCGTCTTCGTGGACGCCGGATTGGTCCAACAGAAGACCAATCCGACCCTTCCCCGGCGCAGGGCGGCCATAACTCCGGGGGTCGGGGTGCGGTACCATTCTCCTGTAGGCCCAATCCGTGCCGATATAGGCCTCAACCCTGGAGCCACGGAGTCGCTCCCGGTTGTAACCGAGAATATCGTGAATGGCCAAAAGACGCTGGTCACCCTTCAACAGCACCGAACCTATTCGCCCACCAAAGGCGGGGGGATCCTCAACCGGGTCGTCCTACACCTTTCCATTGGCGAAGCATTCTAACAAGTGGTGGGTTCGGCTCATCGCAGGGTTGGTGGTGGTGGCGTTACTGCTGGTCGGCGCCGCCTATCTACTGACCAATAGCGACTGGGGTCGCGAGCGCATTCGCCGCTACGTCGTGGGGCTGATCCAGAACAACAGCCACGGCATTGTCCACATCGGCAGCGTCACGGGAAACCTCCTGCACGGAATCACGCTCCACGATGTCGTGATCACCGACAGCGCCCGCGCCCCATTCGTCAAAGCCGATGAGATCGGGGCCAAGTACAGCCTCGGCACTCTTCGTCGCAAAAAGCTCGAGTTCAACGACGTGAAGCTTGTCCGCCCGATCATCGTGATCGACAAGCAGCCGGGCGGAAAGTGGAACTACGATCGGATCTTTCCACGCGATACCGTGACGCACGCTGGAGTGAAGAGCACCGGCTGGGGAACGTGGATCCGTTTCAGCAATGTCACCGTGGTCAACGGAGATCTCACCGTGCGATCGCCCTGGGATCCCGGCAACGCCACGCCCGCCGAGCGCGCCGACAAGGTTCGAGCTGCCCTCGGGCCGGAGGGCAGGCTCAAGATTTTGCAGGTCGCCAGGGGTTATCAGAAGGAGTCGAGCTTTCATAGCATCAACGGATTGTTTCCGCTCGTGCGCCTGGAAGATCCGGCATACAAGAGCCGTCTGATCGACGTCGCGGCCCTGAAGATGATCGCCGAGCCATTCCGCCCGCCCGTTGCCGACGTGCGAGGTCTGACCGGCACGTTCGATTTCACGGGCGATTCGATTTGGTGGAAGGGAGCGCGCGTGACGTTTCCCGCGACGCGGGGGAGCGGCGACGGACGGTACTACATGGACTCGGGCGACCTGCATCTACGGCTCCACGGCGACCCGGTGCGAACCGCCGACATTCGCTGGGCGATGCCGAATCTCCCCGAGAATGGATCCGGCAAACTCGACTTCGGCCTGGACTGGACGGGCAACAAGAGCGTGTACCTGGCGCAGAACATGGACGTGATGCTCGAGAAGTCACACATCGCCGGAAAGATCGAGGCGACGGTGACAGACACGGTCGCTTACCGCGACGCGAATCTGGCCTTTGCCAATCTCGATACGCGGCTGCTCACTCGACTCTTCCCCACGATGACATTCCCGCGGCCGCTGACGCTGACGGGGAAAGCGACGTTCGACGGTGGAGAGCATTCGCTCAAGGTGAACGGAGACGTGGTCGTGGACGACCGGCTCTCAGGGCGAAGCCACCTCGTGGCGGTGGGCGTGATGGGATTGTCCAAAGGCATCTTCACCACGCGCGACCTGCACGTGCGCATGCTCCCGCTGCAAATGGGGCTCGCCAAGGCGATTGCTACAACGCTGCGAGTAGGCGGTACCCTGACCGGTACGGCCACACTGAACGGTTCGTCGGCGGCCATCATGACGGCGCAGGCGGTCGACGTCACGCTCGTCGAGCTCGGAGCGCTGTCGCACGCTACTGGTCGTGCGGCGATGCGGGCGCGGGGCATGCCATGGTACGACGTCGATGTCGAAATGCATCCACTGGGCCTCGCAACAATCGGCCGCTTCATGCCCAGCGTCGGGTTGAGCGGCAGCGCCAACGGTCCGTTGCGGCTCAAGGGATTCGAGAACGACCTCGCAATCAACACCCAGCTCACGTTCCCCGACGGTGGATTCCTCGACCTGCGTGGCACGATGGATCTCGCCAGCAAGGAAACGGGTTACAACCTCGATTTCAAAACGAAGCAGCTGAATGCGAGCACGGTCGTAGCGAAGGCGCCCAGGACATCGATCACCGCGGTGGGTTCAGCGCGCGGGCGCGGGAGTGATCCCGCCACGATGCAGGCGCAGCTCGTCGCCGATGTGGCTGCTTCCACCATCGATACGGTTTCAATCGATCGCGCGAATGTCAAAGTCGCGCTCGCCAATGGGATCGCGCGCATCGACACGATGGCGGTCGATCTGCCGCAGGGTATCGTCGAGGCGAAGGGCACGATCGGGCTCGATGCTGCGCATTCGGGAACGCTGTCATATCACGTCGCCATTGATTCGCTTTCGCGCTTCGCGGGACTGGTCTCGACGGACACGAGCGTCGTTCGTCCGCGCCCGGGTATCCTGGCGCAGCGGATCCGGAAGGCCAAGGCAGACTCCTCGCGAATCGCGCGCGCCACGGAAGTCGAGCGCGCGGTGACCGGCATGCCACTGCCGCGCACCGTTGTTGATACGCCGACGGCGTTGCGCAAGAACGAGCTGTCGGGGTCGGTGCGTGCGGATGGAGTGGCCACCGGCAACATCAGAAACTTCAGCGCGAAGGGAACAGCCTCGGGGTCCAACATCGTCGCGCGCGGGAACACCGTCGGCTCATTCACCGCCGACTACGACTGGATCAACGCGCGGACCCCGCAGTCGCAGGTAAGAGTCAACGCGCAAGCCAGATCGGTTCGTGCCGCTGGGTTTGCACTCGACAGCGTCGGCGCGAAGCTCACCTATCAGAAGCCGAACGGCACCGTGCAGCTCGTCGTCAACCAGGACAACGCGCGGACCTATAGCGCCGATGCGGCATTCACGCTCGACAAGATCCGCAACGCGCTGACGCTCAATACTCTCAAGCTCCAGTTCGATACGAGCGTGTGGGCGAGCACCCGGGTCGCGGCGCTGCATTGGGGTCCAGCCGGCGCAGACGTGCAGAATCTCGAGCTGCGCAACGGAGTGAAGGGACGCATCTACGTCAACGGATTCATTCCGAAGGAAGGCAACGCTAACCTCGACATCGCGGTCGACAACCTGAATGTGGCCGACGTGGTCGCGCTCACGGAGAGCGGCATCAACGCGACAGGGCTGATCTCGCTCAACATCCACGCGACGGGCACGCTTGACAATCCGCAGTTCAAGGGGGCGTTCGGCGCGACTGATCTCGTGTACAACGGGGGCACCGTGCCCGAAGTGCACGGCAACCTGGATTACGCGAATCAGACTCTGACCGGTCGCGCCGAAGCGATGCGCGAAGGCATGCAGCCATTCCTGATCGCCGAAGGAACGGTGCCGATCAATCTGGCGATCACGGGCGTGACGGGATCGAGATTCCCCAGCGACAGGCAGATCGCGCTCAACATCAACGCCGATAGTCTGCCGCTCAATGTCGTCCCGCAGTTCGGCGATTACCTCTCCAACCTGAAGGGTCGCGCCAGCGGCTCGTTCAAGGTGGGCGGGAGTCTCAATCGACCGAAGCTCTCCGGACAGCTCGCGGTTCACGAGGGCGCGGCGAGGGTCGTTCTCGCCGGGATCAATCTCACCCAGATCGAAGCATCGATCCGGATGCTGGGCGACACTGTCGTGATCGATTCGGTAGCGGCGTACAGCAAGGGACGCATCGTTCTCACGGGCGGCATTGGTATTGGTGCGCTCAGCGCGCCGAACTTCAATCTCAAGCTCCAGACGCAGAACGCTCAGGTGCTCAACAATCATCGCGGAGAGCTGCGGGTGAGCGCGAACCTCGCGATGGCCGGGCCATTCAAGGATGCCCACGTCACCGGCGATGTCCGCATTCGCGAAGGGTTCCTCTATATCCCGCCCTCGGAGAACAAGAATCTCGTCGGGCAGGGCGACCCCGCGATCTTCAACGTGCTCGACACGGCGGTGATGGCTGATCGCGAGCTCTTCCCCACCCAGTCGCCGCTCCTCGCCAATCTGCGAATGGATGTGACTCTGCGCGTCGATCGCGACGTGTTCGTGCGCTCACTCGAGGCGAACATCGAGGTGTACAGTGACGGCGATCTGGGCGTGCACGTGAACCGCGCCAAGGAGACGCTGGTGCTGGACGGGGTGCTCCTGAGCGAGCGCGGCGAATACACATTCATGACCCGCAGATTCAACATCAAGCGCGGGTCGGCAACGTTCATCAATTCCACGGAGCTGAACCCGACGCTTCAGGGAACCGGGGAGTACGTAGTCAAGCAGCCGAACCGTGAAGCGATCAACATTCAGATCGTGGTCGGGGGGACGTTGCATACGCCCAACATCTCGCTCACCAGCGATGCGCAGCCGCCGATTCCACAGAGCGATCTGCTCAGCTATCTCGCGTTCGGACAATCCTCGACGTCGCTCGTTCAGTTGGAGGGTTCGGGTCTCACGAACGGAACCGGTGGCTCGAATCTCGTGGGTGCGGGTGCGGCCCTCGCCAGCCGTCAGCTCGCAGGTATCGCCATCGGTGTCATAGCCGACCAGGCCGCCGGCCAGGCGGCACGCTCACTCGGCGCCGACGTGTTCACGATCACTCCCGCCGACGTGCAGACCGACGTCGGCAACTTCCTGCGCGGGACTCAGTTCGAGTTCGGGAAGTACGTAAAGTCGCACACGTTTGTCGCGGTCAATTCACCGCTCGATCCGAAGGCGCTGGTGAGACCTGGAGTGCAGGTCGTGCACCGATTCGGTGGTCTTCGCGGGTACCGGCTCGAGACAGGCGTGGATACGCGCTACCTGCTGCGAGAGCCGACTTTACAGCGTGACCAGACCGTGGCGACCACCAGCGCCTTCGGGGCGTTCCTGATCAGGGAGTGGCGATTTTAGCGACACCGACGTTAACGACGAGCCTCACGAAACGTGGATTGCATCGATTTGTGCGAGCCGTCTGTGAATCGACCTACCTGATCCTTCTCGCGTGGACCGCAACCGCTTGCACGACGTGGGTCTCGGAGACACCAGCTGGGTTTGCCATGGAAACTGGCAATCTGAAGGGGCCGGTGCGAGTACTGCTCAGCGACAGCAGCATTGTGGATCTGCTCAACGTTCGAGTCAGCGCAGACAGCGTGTTCGGCACGGTCCGCCGCGATGGGGACCTCCAGAACGTCGCGATCGCTCGAAGCAAGATGATTGCGGTGGACCGACGGGAGTTCAGCTCTGACAGGACCGTAGGATTCATCGGGCTGCTAGCCGCGGCATCGTTCGTACTGTTCTATGTTGCGTTCTGCCTGGAATACTGTAGTGGAAACTAACTTTTGACCTGTGCCACAATCGCATTCCCAGGCTGCTTTGACGCGTGATGGCGCCTACCGAACACCGCTGACAGGTATCAGGCGCCTCGCTCGAGAGCTGCCGACTCTGCTCGATGTTGCGGATCAGCGTCTACGAGCGGAGCCAATTCGCGGTCACACCACCGCTCTGCCGCTGTCAGCGCTGGCTGATCTCCTTGGGCGTTTGCATGTTCGATAAGTAGCGCCGCTGCCTCGGTGCGCGCTATCGCATACGCAAACCCACGCGCGCCCGCCTGCTGAAAATCGGCTCCGGCTGTCACTGCGCGCGCGGCGTATCGCTCGATGCGCTCGACGGCACTCAATGTCCGCTCGGCGCACGATGACAGGGCGGCCGTCGCAGCGGCGCTCAGGCGCCGTCTCACGTCGGATGTCCACACGCCAAGTGCGTCGATTCGCTCCATCGCACGTAGCGCGTCGAGGCTGAGAATGTTCGTCGTACCCTCCCAGATCGACAACACTTGCGCGTCTCGCAGCAGACGAGGAATTCCGGTGTCCTCCAGGTAGCCGGCGCCGCCGAACGCCTCGAGCGCTTCGCTCGCGACCACGATCGCCTGCTTTGCCGTGTAGAGCTTGGCTACGGGAATCAGGAATCGCAGCAGCTGCGACTCGGATTCGGTCGCGTCGCCACATTCGTCTTTCCCGAGCAGCTCGACGACGCGAAAGGCCAGGAGAAATGCAGCGCGCAACTCCAGCTGCATGTCGGCCAGCGTCTCGACGTGCAGTGGATGCTCGATGAGCGACTTTCCAAATGCACGACGACGCCGTGAATAGTCGCTCGCGAGCGCGATCGCGCGGCGCATTCCCGCCACCGCTGCAACTGCGTTGTACACGCGCGTGACATTGAACAGCGTGGCGATTTTGCGGATGCCATCGCCTGCGCCGCCCACCAGCTGCGCGGGCGTGCCTTCGAGTGCAAGCTCGGCGGTGGGCAAGGCGCGTGTACCCAACTTGTCCTTGATACGCTCGATTCGAATGTTGCGGAGCATTCCGTCGCTGTCGCGAAGCTCGATCAGAAACACGCTCAAGCCGTGGCTTCCGGCCGGCGTGCCCTCAATGCGCGCCAATGTCATTGCGACCTGCGAAGTCGTGGCCGATGTGAACCACTTCGAGCCGTAGAGCCTGTACGTGTCGCCTTCCTCGCACCGCGCAATGGTCGAGGTGGTGGCCACGTCGGAGCCGCCGGTACGCTCGGTCATCCATTGGCCGGAAGTCCAGAACTCGCTCGGATCGCGCGAGGTCAGATGCCCAAACACCGGTTGCACGCTCTGGTTGCCATGAACCTCCAGGAACCTGGCCGCGCCGTCGGTCATGGCAAGCGGACAACTGTACAACGCGGACGAAGGGGCAAAGAGATAGAGTCGCGCGAACTGGTCGATGCGCGAGTGCGCGCCGTGCGCGCGCTCATAAGCGGTGGCCACAATGCCTTCCGTGGCCGAGATGCGATCGAGCTCGCGCCAAGCATCGCTCGTCTCGATCCGATCGACGCGATGTCCCCACGCGTCGTACGGGATGTGGCGGGGCGGTGATGCTTCCGCCGCTTCGCCCAGCGCCAGAATATCCGTGACGGCGCGATGGCCTAGCCGGCGGAGGTCGGGCTCGATCTCGGCGACCATCTTCGCAGGCAGTCTCCAGCGCAGGTACGCGCGGAGAAGCGCGTCGTCGTCGTACTGATTGCCGAGCCTTGGCGGATCCTGAAAGAACTCGGACATAAGAACCGTATTCCCCGCTCGCCGGAGAAGATTATCCCGTTCGCAATCTAACCCTCTGGCCGTTTACCGCGACATGAAATAGCGTTGGAGTATGTGCGGACGCGCCACTGTCATCAATCCCGACGGGATCACCGAGAAACTCTACGGTTACACGCGCAAGTTCGTCCCGAGCGACTGGAAGCCGCGCTACAACCTGAATCCGCACGAGGACATTCCAGCCGTCTACTACGATCCTTTCCTGCGGGAGAGGGTCTTGAGGACGATGCACTGGAATCTCATACCATCGAAGCTCGAGAGCCGAGATAGCGTCGTCGCGTTCGACTCGCAGTACTCGACGTTCAACGCGAGGATCGAGACGGCTGCATCAGCGCCGACCTTTCAGCAGGCGTGG
>JBGPHO010000089.1:0-9321 GCA_041484425.1 Gemmatimonadaceae bacterium | reverse complement strand
TCCTTCTTCCTATCTGCGAGTTCGTCAGCGGACAGTCCGGATAACGCGCCCGGATGTACCGGATGAAGTACTCGTTGTCGATCAACCTCTCTTGTCCTTCTACCGGTGGATCGGCCAGCTCGATTGCAGGCCGTTGACCCGGTGGCGTCTGCCAGCGCTTGAGATCCTCGGCCTCTAGAGAGACCTGGATCTTGGCGCCCAGTACCGCCGCTATCTGTCGCAAAAGATCGAGCGAGACATTGTAGTCCTCGTCATGCTCGATATTGCGTATTGTCGATGCCGACACTGGCCTAGCCATACGTGCGGCAACGTCTTCACGACGGAGACCTCTGAGCTTTCTGATGCGCTCGAGCTCCCGTCCTATCCATTCGGGCATGGCTGATTCTATTGTGGTAATGCCACTGCTGAGATACGTATTACGGTACCTCTATTGACGAATTCGGTCAAGGGAAAGTATTGCCGAGCTGTGGAACGGATGAGGTCAAAAATGTCCTGAATGTGACGTCTGGACAGCAACTCGTTGACCATCAATGAGTTGCGTCGCCGATTCTTCGATTTTAGCAGTGGTCAGATGTTTATACCCGACCCGCGCCGGCTCAATCCGACAGCGAAAAACTCAGCATCTGGGTCGCGGCCTGCTCCGCGAACTTGAGCACTTTGCCGGAATACGTGTGGCAATTGGGCGTGTTCGTGCCCCGCACGCAGCCATTGTAGCGCTGGAGTGCGCTCGCCACCGTCGGCGACCGCTTGATCAAGTCAGCCAGGATGCTGACGCCGTGGCAAATGTTGGAATCAATCGCGAACAGGTCCGCCGAAGTGCACCCCTTCCACTTGCCGGCGTGGAACGGCATCACCTGCATGAGGCCTCGCGCACCGACGAAGCTCTTGGCCATGGGATCGAGCTTCGCGTCCTCCGTCAACATCACGCCGACAAGGAGGGCCGGGTTGATGTTCTTCTTTCCTCCTTCCACCACGATTGCCTGGGCAATCCTTAGCGCCAGCGTCGTGTCGTTGGTGTACTTGCGCAGCGAATATGCAACGCGCTTGATCTCGATCTGAGCGGCCGAATCGGAGGGAGGCGTGTAGCCTTCGGTGCCCGGTATCGCCGCGGTGACAACCGCCGCTGGAAGATGAAGCAGCTCCCCTGGCTTCACGAACTGCGGGTGCTGCTGCCGGATCGTCCAGACGGTTCCGGCGGCGAGCAGTATCGCGGCGCCGACGCCACGAACCGCAGCATTTAGAATCCTTTTCCAGCGAGGAGCGGGAGGGTTGAGGGGTCGCCGAACCGTTACGTCAATGAAGGGATCTCGCTCACTTAACTGGCGCTGCTCAAAATCGACGTCGGCCATGCCGCGTTCGGTTGCACCTCATATGCCAAACCCGGTATGGAGATTGCCCTCCCGCGAGTGACCGCCTCCCACTACACTGATCCGAAATGAAAGAGTCTGAAGGACTTTACCGCTCCTTTCGCTTTCTCAAGAAAGCGCTGCTCGGACTGGTCGTTGTCCTCGCCGGGCTCCTTCTCTTCGGATACTTCTTCTTTATGCGTCACGTTGACGCGCCGAAAGCGTGGAGCGCGGCCGACCGGGAGCTTCAGGGCGGAATGCTGCACTACGCCGAGAAAGTCGAGCGCAAGGCGAAGGTCTTCATGCGCCGGCCGAGCGATTATTACCGGGGCGCGAACGGGGTGCTGTATGCGACCAACGACCGGCTGATCTTCATCGGCGTCGCTCCGGGCAGCAAGTTCGAGAGCGAGGATGCTCCACCAGTGATCCTGTCGCAGGAATTCCCCAACGACACGCTGCTGGGGATGGATGCCCGTCGCCTTTACCTGCTGACCGCACACGGAGTGCGGGTGTCTCATCCCGGGGTGCCGCGCGGCGAATTCGCCGCCGTGCGCGGCCAGGAGGCCAAACTCGATTCGTTGGTGGACTACGTGGACGGGGTTCACGCTACTCAGCGAAAGGACGCGGCGAGCGAGCGGCGGCTCCGCGAAGCGGTCGCGGCGCTAATCGCGGAGCCCATCTACTATACGGTTAAGCGTGGCGACGCGCTCTTCAGCATCGCGAGGAAGTTCGACACCACTCCCGAGCAGATCCAGCAATGGAATCAGCTCGAGGGCGACCGGGTGAAGATCGGCCAGAAGCTACTCGTCAAGCCGGCGAAGAAATAGCTGGTGGAAACCGTTTGCGCCGTTCAGGCGTAAGTAGCATCTCGCACGCCTTCGGCGTATGCTACGGATAACGCGACGAAAGCGGGTCAAAACACTCAGGAGCAGTCCCAATGGATGACATCAAGCAGACTCTCGACAAGCTGCGTGAAGAGCTGACGAATGCCGGCAAGCGACTGGCCGAGTTGGCTGAGAAGGCCGAATCGGAGCTTCCCGCCGCGGGCAAGAGGATCAACGAGGAATACCTCCGGTTACAAGCACTGCTGGATTCCGCCGTCGATAAGCTGCGCAACAAATAGAGGCTGGCGCCCAGCAGCTCCGGCTCCTTTGCAGCTACACGAGGTGGAGACGCGCTTCGTGTCCCGCCCTGTACGCTGACAGAATCTGTATGTCTCCGACTGTCGGCGGTGCCACCGAATAGACTATGCCCAGTCGCCAGCTCTCGTGCGCGAGGTTGAAGCGGCTATAGATAATGTAGGGCGCGTCCTGAATCGCTTTTTGCACGGCGTTGTCCTCGATTTCCGACAACGGCTTGTCGGGGAGGCATATCTCCGGGGGAGGTTCCTCTCCGAACTCGAGGCGCATTACCTCGGCGCGCGACGTTATCAACCAGCATTCCATTGGCGGCCGCGGAGAGAAAGGGAGGCGCGATTCAGAAGTTGAATCTGGGCGCAAAAAGGAGCCACTGCCAGAGCCTCGGCTCCTTACGATTTCAGGGACAGTCGATATCCCAGGCGGACGGGCCTGTCGTGGTAATGGAGCACGTTTTCGCGGTCTTGTCGTGAGTGGCGATTGCATGCCAGCTGGGAGGAGGCCCGGGGTCAATCGTCGCGCTGATCGTCACCCCCGGCGTTGGCACGAAGCCCTGTGCCGCGCCGTTCCCCGCGAAGTAACTGCCTTGACTTTCGATCAGGTAGTTCTGCTCGTAGATCGCGAGGTTCCGCAAATCCGCCTTCATCGACGCGATGTAGGCTGCTTCCTTGGTGGTGACGAACTTCGCGATGGCGATACCGGAGAGGATGCCGAGCACTACTAGAACAACAAGAACCTCGATCAGCGTGAAGCCTTTTCTTATAGCTCGCATCCGCCGCCG
This sequence comes from Gemmatimonadaceae bacterium, assembly GCA_041484425.1. Taxonomy (GTDB): domain Bacteria; phylum Gemmatimonadota; class Gemmatimonadetes; order Gemmatimonadales; family Gemmatimonadaceae; genus UBA4720. The sequence continues at coordinate 6,058 of JBGPHO010000089.1, read as the reverse complement.
GAAGGACGTTGGCTGGCAACCTCTCTCGGCAAAGCTCTGAAATTCAGGCTATTCGCACAAGCCTGGATTTGCTACTTGGCCGCCGGATTAGCCGCCGTCTTGGCCTTGAAGAGCGATGCATACTGACCATAACCCTGGGCTTCGAGCTGCGCGGCAGGAATGAACCGCATCGCCGCGGAGTTCATGCAGTAGCGGAGGCCAGTGGGGCGCGGTCCGTCGTCGAAGAGGTGGCCCAGGTGCGAATCGGCGTGCGCCGACCGAACTTCAGTGCGCTCGTAGCCCAGCATGCGGTCGGTCTTCGTGCGAATGTTCGTTGGGTCGAGCGGGCGCGTGAAGCTTGGCCATCCGGTGCCGGAATCGTATTTGTCGAGCGAGCTGAAGAGCGGCTCGCCGGAAACGACGTCGACGTAGATCCCCGGCTCGTGGTTGTCCCAATAGACGTTCCGGAACGGAGTCTCGGTTTCCGCGTGCTGTGTCACCGCGTACTGGAGTGGCGTCAGCTTTTTCTTCAGCTCGGCGTCGGCCGGTTTTACGTAGGTGCGGCGCGGTGCCTGCGACGGAGCAGCAGTAGCCACCGGTTTGGATTGGGCCTCCGCCGAGGTGCAAAGGAGGGCCGCGGCGGTGCCAGCCGTGATGAGCGCCGCAAAGGAGTTTCTGACTTCGCGCGCTATTCTATTGTAGTGCATGCTGGACTCCGATCACTGAAAGAGGGGGTCGGGACCTTTCATGATACGCCGGAAGGGCTTTTACGGTCCAGGGGCCGAGCTGTGCTGACGCCGCGCGCACGGGTTGAAGGCTGCTTCAGGTGGCTGCCCTTCCCGGGGCCCAATGCGTCGGTCCCGACGCGTTGCAAGCTGCAAATCAGATTGCAAAATGCGGCGATTTTCGTACCAGGATTTGTCCGCCGGGCCAGTGGCAACGCCTTATATTGCAACGGGTTACACATAGCGACAGCATTCGGTTCGCAGGTTGCCCTTACCTCTGGTTGCCCCGTTTAAAAGAGCCGCGTCTTTTAGACATGCCGAAGGTCTTCCAAGCCGGCGGCGATAAATCCAACGTCTCAGGAGACACAAATGAGCAACAAAAAGGGTTTCACCCTTATTGAGCTTCTGATCGTAGTCGTCATCATCGGCATTCTTGCCGCGATTGCGATTCCTAAGTTCGCTAACACGAAAGACAAGGCGTACGTCGCCGCGATGAAGTCTGACCTTCGCAACATGGCGACCTACGAAGAGCAGTATGCCGCCGACAACGGTGGCGCGTACTTTGGTGGAACCGCCACCAGCCTGGCTCCTCTGCAGGGGTTCAGCCCGTCGCAGAACGTCACGGTCGTCATCGTGAACGTCGCCGGTCCGCCGCCTTCGTGGAGCGGCACTGCCACGCACTCGCAGTCCGCCAAGGTTTGCGACATGACCAACGGCGTGATCACCTGCGTCTAATTAGCTAGGCTGAAGCTGGCCTTAGAAAAACGGAGCGTCGAAAGACGCTCCGTTTTTCTATTGTGCCCGTGAGATGCGGCGACGATCTACTCCAGCTCCAGGCCGTCCTATTTTTTGCCGGCGAGAATGAGCTCGATCCAGCGGGCAAAGGAGCCGGCGAAATTCCTGAGGAAATCCCGGGTCGAGTCGTTGGTCAGATTCCCGCTCGCGTCAAACAACTTGCTGGCTCCTCCGATGTAGGCCTCGGGCTGCTGCATCGCGGGGACGTCGAGGAAAACCAGCATCTGACGCAAATGGTGGTTGGCGCCGAAACCGGCGAGCGCGCCCGGAGAAACGCTGATTACCGCGCCCGGCTTGCCGTTGAAGGCGTTGCTTTCCTTTGGACGCGACCCGACATCAATCGCGTTCTTGAGAGATCCAGGGACCGATCGGTTGTACTCCGGAGTCGTAAAAAGCAGCGCATCGGCACCGCGAACTTTATCCCGGAAGGCAATCCAGTCGGCGGGCGGCGCGCTCTCGAGATCCTGATTGTAGAGCGACAGCTGGCCGATCTCGACGATCTCGAAGCTGAGTGAGGGCGGCGCGAGCTTGATGACTGCGTTCGCGACTTTCCGGGTCAGGGATTCCTTGCGGAGACTCCCGATCAACACGGCAACGCTTCGTACTGGAGGCATGGCGGGATTTGCGGTGGTGGTGGAAGGATCGAGCTGCAGAAAGATCGCAGCAATCACGCCGGAACGACGCGAACAAAGCAAAGCCCGATATCGCGACATTGCGACATCGGGCTTTGTTCAACGAACCCATGGTGCGACGACTCTAGGTCATGTGCAACCCTGGCTTGGCGCTGGGACCCGCGCCAGACACTCGGCTTCCGGGAATGGGAAACGGCTCGGAACAGTATGGGTTGGCAGCGCCTTGGGGAGCGTGCTGAGGAGGCCGAAGCGACGCGCATCGATCCATCGATGCCCTCCCTCGAACAGGAGCGAGTAGCGGCGCTGCTTGAGCAGCTCAGTGACGAAGTCGCTCTGGTTGATGAATGGAGCCCGCGGCGCGAGGCCTCCGGAAGTCGTTCGAATGAGATTGATGTCGCTGAGCGCGCCCGCGAGATCGTTGGTGAAAAAGCGCGCTTCGGCACGGAGCAGAATGAGCTCCTCGTTTCGAATGATCGCAATCGGCGCCGTGTTCGAATTGTAGATCGTGAATACCAAATCGGTCGTGATTCCCTGAACCGTGTGCGGGGCCGGCAACTGGGTCACCTTGGCGAGCGCCCGCGCGTCCAATGTTCCGTTCGGCTTTGTCTCGGCGTCCGTCACGATCGATGGATGCGCCAGGATCGCTCTGCCGCTCGGATCGAAGAGAGCGTTTGGTGTATCTCCCGAACCGGTGCTGTAGGATTGGTAAGCGCCCAACGTCAGAGCTGCGTTCGTATCCAGGAATGACCCACCGAGCGCCGTGAGAACCGTGGCGTAATTACCCCGGTATGCCTCGATGCGAGCCTTGAGCGCCCGGTTGAACTTCGCGAACTGCGCCGGGGTCGCGAAATCGGCGAAGCCCGGACTGACCACGAACGGGAATGCGGTTCCTCCGGCGTTGAGCTGTGTCAATCCATCGTCGAGGAGTGTCGCAATCTGCGTAAAGACCGCGGCCTTGGTGACGATCGGGGCCGGATTGTCCGTCGGCCCGATATTCACATCGATCGGTGCTCCGAGATCGTCGCGCGTATTGATGACATTCAGATAATCGAGCGCCTGGATGGTCTTGGCGAAACCCTGGACCGCCGACTTTTGGGACGAGGACAGTCCAACCACCTTATCCACGGCGCCGAGAAGAATGTTCGCGTTGCGAATGTTCCGATACGGAGCGGCGAACAGGTTTCCGCCGAAAGCCGGACTGCCACCATCGAGCGGGCCGACCAACATCTCGGTGATGAATCGTGGATCAGCAGGGTCGAAGTTGTACGACTCCCGTCCCACTATTCCAAGTAGCGAGACATAACCGTTCTGCTCGCCGATTCCCACGCGAGTTCCCACCAGCAATCCCTGCGACGCCTGGGCGATCTTGGTTGGCGTCGGGTTGTTGATCAGATCATCGAGGCCAGGATTGTTGTAGTCCGGAACGACAAGGTCATTGCATGCACTGGCGAAGAGCAGCACGGCGACCGTGGCGATCAAGCTCGTGACTCTCATCGATAGAATTCTCATGGTTGTCATTGTCAGTATCCCAGGCTCACCGAGAACCAGAAGCTCCGGCTCGGTGGGAAGGGCGCGACGTCGATGTTACGCCCGATCGGCTGGTTCCCGAAGTTGCTCACCTCGGGGTCCATTCCGGTGTAGTTGGTATGAGTCCACAGATTGCGACCGCTGAAGCTCAGCTCCGCGGTCCGCACGCCGCGTCCAAATCGCGAAACCATCGTCTCGGGCACGTCGATGGAAAGCGTCAGCTCGCGCAGCTTCATGAATGAAGCATCCTCGACATAAACCCCTGTCTGCTTCGGGAACAGCCTGAGGCGATTTGCTCCCTTGGTAGTCTGGAGGCCTCCGTAGGTTATCGGGTCGGCGTAGTCGGCCGTGTTCGATCCGAGATCGTAGAGGAATTTGGTGAGATTGATTATGCTCCCGCCGTGCTGCCAGTCCAGCAAACCGTAGAGTCGCAGTCGCTTGAACCTCAAATTGTTCGAGAACGACATGTTAAAATCGGGATTTGCATCTCCGATCTTGCGCACGACCGTCGACCCATCGGGAAGGCTGTCATTGCCCACGATCTGCGTCGCCGACGCGCCCTCCTCGAACTGGAACGATCCCAGGGCGGTTCCGAATCCGAGTCCCCTGAAGGTGGGAACTGGAAGCGAGGTGATCTTGCTCCGCGTCGATGCAAAAGACGTCCGGAAGATCCACTCCGTTTGCGCCGTCTGAATGGGCACAAGGTTTACCCCGACCTCCGCACCCGTCGTGCGAAGCTTGCCGCCGTTGAAGACTTCGAATCCGAAACCCGAGGACGGCGCGAGGGTGCGCTGGAGCAGCAGATCGGAAATGTCCTTTCGAAAGCCCGTCAGCTCGAGCGCTGCACGTCCACCGGCAAATGTCGCGTCAACCCCCGCCTCGATCTCGCGTTGCCGCTCGGGGCGAAGATTGGTGGACCCCACAGTTCCCTGAACCGGAACGACGAGCCCCGGCAGGCCCGCGATGTTTTCGATCGCGCTCAGAGGCGTAAACTTCTGGCCGAACAACGGCTGGTTTCCCGATTGGCCATAGGCGATACGAATCTTTGCCTCATCCGTCCGTCTGAATGGCTGAGGGAATCGGAGAGACCCGGAGACCTTGGGATAGTAGAAATACTTTTTCGTGTCGCTGTTCGCGCTGCTGCGGTCGGCATTGATCCCTGCCGTAAGGAGCAGCCGCTCGCTAAGCGTCAGGAACTCCTCTTGCGCGAAGAGTCCGAAATCCTCGACACGTTGACGTTGCTCGACCACCCGAACGTCTGTGCCAGCCCCGACGATCCCCAGTCCCCCCACGAGATTCCGGCTCACGATACGCGAGGTGCGGAGATCCCGGCTCGATTCGTTAACTCCGACCGATGTGGTCGCCGTGAACGCGCCGCTTGCCGGCGTCAAAGTGAACACTCCGTTGGTGCCGAGATTGAGATTCACGTTGTTGCTGTTGCTGAGGAGCGCCGTACCCGGCTCGCCATCGTCCGTCGGCTCGAACTGGAGCTCCGGAGGAAAGAGAAGAGAGTTCTCCTGAGAGAACTGGTCGGCTCCTCCGTTCAGGGTGAACTTCAGATTGTACGCCTGCCTCTGGATCGCGTTGAACGTCAGCCGGCCAGACAGGATGGATCGCAACACCTTTTCGTCGTTCTTCATCAGAGCCGCCGTCTGCAGCGGGTTGCTGGCTACGAAGGGATTCGCTGGATACGTTCCGTCGGGATTCCGGCGTAGGTCGACAAAGCTCGGAGTGAACGGGAACACCATCCAGAAGCTGACACTCGCGTTGTCGTTGTTCGTGAGGCCGCGCTGGGCGAGTGATCGCGTGGCATCGGTCTGCAGACTGAAGTTCAGCCGCTTTCCGAAATCCTGGTCGAGGTTCGCGCGGACCGATTGCTTCCCATACCCTGTGTTGTCGATGATTCCACCGTCGTGCTTCCACAGCCCAGATGCGAAATAGCGTGTGTCGGAGTCACCGCCGCTCACGTCCACCACGCTTTCGCTCGACATGGGGGTATGGCCCGCCAGCTCCTCCTCGTGGTCGTACACGACGCCCTGCTTGAAGTAATTGGCCGCCGAAGCACCAAACGCAGCGGTCGCGTCGGCCAGTGAAGTGAAGGTCCTCGAGCCAAGCGTGTTGGAAATCTTCGAGACGCCAATACGCTGCGTCGCGTTGATCCGCCTTTCCCCCGATCTTCCGCGTCGAGTGGTGATGATCACGACGCCGTTCGACGCTCTCGAGCCGTAGATCGCCGATGCCGACGCCCCCTTCAGCACCTCGATGTTCTCGATGTCGTTGGGGTTGAGGTCCGCGATGCGATTGACCTGATTGTCCTGAGTCAGAGACGGATTCGATCCCTGTGTGGACCTCGTCACCGCATTCTGATTCGAAGGGATGGCAACGTTGCTCACCACGACG
>JBGPHO010000088.1:0-9356 GCA_041484425.1 Gemmatimonadaceae bacterium | reverse complement strand
CCGGTTTTGGGGCGGACGCCGGTTTTGACTCCCCGCCTGACTTGGGATCACCGGGCGGTTTTGCCTCGGCACCGGACTTCGATTCTCCCTTCGTGCCCGCGGATTCCGTCGCACCGCCCCCGCTCGCTGCCACTTCTCCGGCCTTCGCTGGAGCGGTCTGCGGCTTCTTGCCGTCCTTCCCGTAATCGGTGATGTAGAAGCCGGAGCCTTTGAAGACGAGTGCGCCGCCGGCCGAGATTTGCCGCACCGCCTTCTTGCCGCACGTCGGGCACGCGACTTCGCTTGGCGCGCCGCTAATTGAGCGATAAAACTTTTCGAACTCGTGGCCCGAGGGGCAACGAAACTCGTATGTGGGCATGTTGGTCCGGGAGAGAACTGCGACTACGGTGAAAGCTAGTTTGCTGGAGAGAGCGGCTCAAGCGCGGAGAGCGACGATCGAGCGAAGGGTGTCCGGGCGTCGAGCAAGTCCATTGTCGCCTCGACGTTGAATTGCTCGATGGCCTTAGAGTGGAGGGCGGTAAAACCCCCAGTTTGCCGCCAGAGTTTCCGAGATCTCTCCAACCGTCGCGCGGGCGCGCACCGCCTCGATGATGATGGGCATCAGCTTCAGCTGCTTCGAGTCTTTTGCAGAGGCCGCGCGCAGCGCTGCCAGCGTTCGCGTGACGTCATCCGCGTCTCTCTTCTTGCGCAGTGCCTTCACGCTTTTCACCTGCGCCTTCTCCAGAGCTGAGTAGTCGGGGACAACAATTGAAAGCGTGGCCTCTTCGTCCGCGAAACGATTGACGCCCACTATCACCGTCTCCCCGGCCTCGACGCGCAGCTGGTACTCATACGCACTCCGCGCGATCTCCTCCTGAAAGAATCCCGCGGCGATCGCTTTCTCCGAGCCTCCGAGCGCATCCACTTTCAGGATCAGCTCGAGCGCGCGTTCTTCCAGCTGCGTGGTGAGGTTTTCGACGTAGTAGCTTCCGGCGAGAGGATCGGCGGTGTTGGCAATGCCGGACTCGTACCCCACGATCTGCTGAGTACGCAGAGCGAGCTTCGCCGCTTCCGCGGTCGGGAGCGCGAGCGCCTCGTCGTACCCGTTCGTATGGAGCGACTGCGTTCCGCCCAGCGTCGCGGCCAGCGACTGGACTGTCACGCGGACAACATTATTGAGCGGCTGCTGAGCTGTGAGCGTTACCCCGCCAGTCTGGGTGTGAAAGCGCAGCCTCGCGCTCGACGCCGACGCGTGAAAGCGGCCGCGCATGATCCGCGCGTAGAGCCGTCGCGCCGCGCGAAACTTTGCGACTTCCTCGAACAGATCACTGTGTGCGGCGAAGAAGAAAGACAGCCTTGGCGCAAACGAATCAACCGCGAGTCCGGCTTCGATCGCACGCGTCACGTACTGAATCGTGTTCGCGAGAGTGAAGGCAAGCTCCTGCACCGCTGTGGCGCCCGCCTCGCGAATGTGGTATCCGGAAATCGAGATCGGATTCCAGTTGGGCACTTCATCGGCGCAGAAGCGGAACACTTCCGCTATCAGAGCCATGCTCGGCTCGGGCGGATAGATGTAGGTGCCGCGCGCGATGTACTCCTTGAGAATGTCGTTCTGTATCGTGCCGCTGATCTTGTCCCGCCCGAGACCACGCTCCTCGGCCACGACGATGTACATCGCCAGCAGAGTCGCCGCCGTGGCGTTGATCGTCATCGAGGTCGAGACCTGGTCGAGCGGGATGCCTTCGAGGAGGGCGTGCATGTCCTCGACGCTGTCGATTGCGACGCCTGCCCTTCCGACTTCCCCGAGGGCGCGTGGCGAATCGGAGTCCAACCCCATCTGAGTCGGAAGATCGAACGCAACGGAGAGGCCCGTCTGACCGGCGTCGAGCAGCATTTTGAAGCGCTCGTTCGTTCCCTTCGCGCTTCCGAATCCGGCGTACTGTCGCATCGTCCAGAGCCGCCCGCGATACATCGAAGGCTGAATGCCGCGCGTGTACGGCCATTCTCCCGGATCGCCGAGCGCGGACGCGTAGTCGAGGTCCGCATCTTCCGGGCGATACACCGTCTTGAGAGGGATACCCGAAGGAGAAAGCTTCTCGCCGGGCTCGTGTTTGCTCACGCGCGCCGGCCGGGGCGCCGGCGGCACTTCACGCGCCTACCGATCCCACCGGAGAAATCGAGCTGGCACTTTTCGCGTCACCCAACATCTTGCGGGCGGCATCGACATCGTTGGCGCTGCCGATGAAGAGCGGGGTCCGCTGATGCAGCTCAGTGGGCTGGATGTCCAGGATGCGCTCCTGGCCATCGGTTGCCGCACCCCCTGCCTGCTCGACGATGAAAGCGAGCGGACACGCCTCGTAAAGCAGACGAAGCTTGCCGCGCTTGTTCCTGCGATTGGCGGGATAGGCGAACAGGCCGCCGCCAAGGAGATTGCGATGAAAATCGGCCACGAGCGAGCCGACGTAGCGCGTGCTCATCGGCTGGCGGTTGCCATCCTGTCCCCGATAGTAGCTCATCAGATTCTGGACGTTCTGCTCCCACTGGATATAGTAGGAGTCGTTGACCGACAGATACCTGCCGACGTCGGGTGTCCGGATGTTGGGGTGAGAGAGCAGGAATTCGCCAAGCGATGGATCGAGCGTGAATCCGTGTGCGCCCTGCCCCGTGGTGTAGACGAGCATCGTGCTCGATCCGTAGATGACGTAGCCGGCGGCGACCTGCCGCCGTCCCGGCTGGAGCATGTCCTCCATTTCGCCGCGGCTGCCGCGAGTGATCTTGCGGACGACGGAGAAGATCGTGCCGACCGGCACGTTGACGTCGATGTTGGACGAGCCGTCGAGCGGATCGAACAGGAGACAGTATTTCCCGCAGCGGAAGTGGGCGGGGATATCGATGATGCCCGGCTCTTCCTCTGATGCCATCGCGCAGAGCCGTCCACCGTGGTCGACCGCCTTGATGATGATCTCGTTGGCGAGCACATCGAGCTTTTGCTGGGTTTCTCCCTGAATGTTCTCGAGATCGGTCGCTCCGAGTATGTCCGCCAGCCCCGCGCTCCGCACCTTGTTGGCGATCATCTTCGCCGCGAGCGCGAGGTCGTAGAGCAGCCCGGAGAGCTCACCCGTCGCTTCGGGGTGGAGCTTCTCCTGCTCGATGATAAAACGCTCGATCGTTACGACTGATGTCGCAGTGTGCTTGACCACTCAGAGATCCTTGTCACCGGTACTGAGGCGGGAAGCGGAATACCGGCGAGCGTCTACTTCGTAAGCGTTACGCGTGTAACCGTAACGAATGGATTGCCAGAGGTAGCTGACAGGAAATGCCCTGTGTTCCAAAAATTGGTGGACGTGGCGGAGCTCGTGCAAGAGGAGTTCGGCATCGAGCACGGTTGTCGGCGCCACGAACACCGTTTGCCAGAGGGTGATCGCGGCCGCCGTGCTCGTTCCCAGCGACCAACCGCCGATGCGAACAGGTAGTCCGCCGCGACGATACTTTGCCTGAGCGAGGTCCGGGTAACGGCGAATCATATCGTCGGGGAGCTCGATTCTCTCTCCAATCAACGCTCTGACGAGTCGCGAGCCAGCTCCCATTTATCTCCCTTCGCCTCGATCTCGATGTGAACACCGTCCGTGCGCACGATCACCGTTCCCGCTTCGTCAGTGCGGAGCACTTCGGCACCAACTCGCGACAGCGCGTGGAGGACATCGTTGCTGGGATGCCCGTACGTGTTACCAGCACCCACGGAAATTACTGCTACGTCGGGATGAACCGCATCCAGGAACGCATCGCTGCTGCTGGTCGAGCTGCCATGATGGCCAACCTTGAGCACCTGGGCGCGGAGCTCGTCGCGATGATGCGCCAGCAACCAGTCCTCTTCCGCACGCTCGGCGTCTCCAACGAGCAGAAAGCGCACCACACCGTAACGCACGACGGCAATCGTGCTGGCGAGGTTCGGATCCTTGAGCCCGACTGTCCACGCGGAGTCAGGGGCGAGGAAAGAGACACTCACTTCATCCAGCCGGATGGAATCACCGGGATGAACGCGATGCCATTCGATTCCCTGCTTTCTGGCGGCAGCGAGTGAAGCGATGTACGCGTCCGATCCGCCCGCGAACGCCGCGTCCCAGTACGCGTGTGGACGCAACGCATTGAGAACGCTCGCCGCTCCGCCGACATGATCGGTATGTGGATGAGAAAGCACGAACGCCTCGAGCGAGCCGCCGCGCCTGAGGATGTACGGAAGCACCGTCGTGCGACCCGCGTCGCCGCCGCGCCAGGCCGGCCCCGCGTCGAGCAGTGCCCAGTGGCCGCGGTTCGTTCGAATCAGGATCGCGTCGCCCTGTCCCACATCGAGGACGTGTAGCTCGACGCGATCGCTCCGTGATGGCGTCAGAGGAGTCAACACAGGAGCAATTGCCATTGTCGCCAGCGCGGCCAGTCCCGCGATCGCCGGACGCGCGGGAAAACGGCTCGAGCACGCGACGACAAGGGCGACAGCCGCGAGAGCGCCAAGGACAGCAGTCAACAGAGTCGTGGTCACCGTTATGGCGGCGCCGGGCGTCGATGCGGCCGCCCACGCGACCCAGTCGAAGGCGAAGAGAAGCGGGTGCACAGCCTGCGCGAAGAAGCGGGCGACGGCTCCGAGGGGTGAGACGAGCAGCGCCATGAACAGGATCGGTTGAGCCAGCGTGATGATCGGAGCAGCAACGAGGTTCGAGAGCGGCGCGATCAGGCTCACCCGACCGAACACCCACGCGACGAGCGGCGCAGTCACGGCGCAGGCAACGAGGGAGGTGACCAGTTCGCGTGCGAGCTTCCCCTTCCAGCCGTCAAACTCCTTCGCAAGATGTCGTCGCCACAGTGATCCGGCCGCCACCAACGCGCACATGCCAAGCACGCTTAGCTGGTAGCCCACGTCGACAGCAATTCGTGGTTGGACGAGCGGCACGAACGCTCCGAGCGCCCACGCAGCCCAGGGCGATGTCGGTCGCTGAGAGAGTCGCGAAGCCATCGACACACCCAACATCGCCGCCGACCTAAGAGCCGGGGCAGGCGCCCCGATGACAGCCACATAGATGCCGGTCGCGATGAAAGCTCCGAACAGCGACACCCGGCGCGACAGGCGTGCGACCTGAAATATCAGCTCCATCGCGGCTGCGATCACAGCGACGTGAAGGCCCGAGATCGAGAGCATGTGAATCAATCCGGCTGAGGCGTACCGATCGCGCATCTCGGTCGGGATCTGATGCTGGTCCGCGATGAGAAGCGCCCGCGCCAGCGGAGCATCATCCCCGAACGTGCGGTCTATCGCGCGCGCGGCGTGGGCTCTGACCCGGGACAGCATGTCGGACGGAGGCTCACGCTTCTGATGAACAATCGGGCGCTCGGAAGGCGGCGTCGTGACAGCGAGAATCGCCGCCGCGGCGAATACCAGGGCGAGCGCCGACTGCTCCGCTCGCGCACGGTGCCAGGCGGCCGCGAGAGCAATCGCGGCAACGACGACAGCGATCCAGGCAAAGCCGCCGAACCCGGCGAGTAGGCCGCCTATGTACGCGAGGTATGCGGCTGTGATGAGGGGCAGCATTGCTCCGACCGAGCGCTGCCCAATGCTAGACCGCTAGCACGACACCGGCGAAATCATTCCGCGGGTCGCGCAATCAAAGCGAGCGGATTACACCGCGAGCGGTAGCTCTGCGCGCTGGCTCACCACCTGGCCGAGGAAGGTCGAGCCGGTGGTCCCGGTAAGCTTGACGGTGAGGTACTGCCCGATGAGCGAAACATCGCCCGGGATCATGACGACCTTGAAGTCCCGCGTCCGAGACTGAAGCAGCCCGCCTCGACGCGCTGCTTTTTCGACAAGAACTTCACGCCGCTCTCCGAGCAGCTTGAGGTTTCGCTCCCGATTGGCGCCGCGAACGGTTGCGATGAGTCTTGCGAGCCTGTCGCTCGCGATCTCATCCGAGACGGTGTCTGACGCCGGCAGGCGGGTAGCAGGGGTTCCGTCTCGAAGCGAGAACTTGAAAGTGTATGCGTCGTCGAACCCGACCGTCTGCACCGCGCTCAGCGTTTCCTCGAAATCGGCTTCGGTCTCGCCGGGAAATCCGACGATTACGTCGGTCGTAAGCGAAACATTGGGGATTGCCGCGCGCAGCTCGTCCACGCATGCGAGGTACTGTTCGCGCGTGTAGCGGCGGAGCATGCGCTTGAGCGTACGGGTCGAGCCAGACTGCATCGGAAGATGGACGTGCTCGCAGTAAGCTTCGGTCTCGGCCATCGCCCTGATCACGGCCTTGCTGAAATCGTTCGGGTGCGGACTCGTGAAGCGCAGCCTTCTCACCCCCGGCACTGCGCCGACAGCGCGCAGAAGATCCGCGAAGTCGTGCTGGCCATCGAAGTACGAGTTGACCGTCTGCCCGAGGAGAACGATCTCCGAGATCCCGGAGGCGACGACCGCCTCGGTTTCCCGAACGACCTCCGCGAGCTGACGACTTCTTTCCGGACCCCGCGTCGTGGGAACAATGCAGTACGTGCACTTGTAATCGCATCCGCGCTGCACCGGAATCCACGCCTTCACTCCCTCAAAGCGGCGCGGCTTGAAATCCTCGTAGTGCTCTTCGAGGTCAAAGTCCGTCGCGGTCGTGCGGACGCCGGCTCGCGCTCTCTCGATCAGCAAAGGCAAGTCACGATAGCCGTCGGGACCGATGACGAGGCTCACGTGCCTGGCGCGATCGAGCAGCTGTGACCCGAGTCGCTGCGCCATGCAGCCGGTGACGCCGAGCACGGCTTCGCGCTTCATCCGGCTCTTCATCTCGCCGATGCGACCGATCACGCGCTGCTCGGCGTGTTCGCGGATCGCGCAGGTGTTGATGAGGATCACGTCCGCAAAGTCCGGCTGCTGGACGGATTCATAGCCGGATTCCACCAGCCTTCCAAGCATGAGCTCGGAGTCGCTGACGTTCATCTGGCAGCCGTAGGTCTCTATGTAGACCGTTGGACGAGGAGTCTGGAGCATGAGCGAAAGATAAGCTTCGCCCCTGGAATCGCGCTAAGGCGTCATCGGGTGGGGCCAGTTCCGCTCGTGGCGATTTGCTGCGTGCCTGCAGGCGGGGTATCCATCGCCGTGGGGTCCGACGGCAGCTCGATATAAAAGGAGCTGCCCTTTCCCTCAGCGCTCTTGACCCAGATTCGCCCGTGGTGTCTCTCGACGACGAGCTTGCAGAACGTCAAGCCAAGTCCGGAGCTTCGGGTGCGCGGAGTCCGAGGGACCTCGACCTGGCCGAACTTCCGGAAAATGATTTCGTGATATTCCGGCGGGATTCCGGGCCCGTTGTCGCTCACAGTGAAGAGGACGCCGTGACCTGCGCGGCGGGCGCTGAGGTCGAGATGAACCGCTTTCGACGAGTGCGTCACCGCGTTCTGAATCAGGTTGGAGAAAACGCGCTTGATCAAACCCTTGTCACCGGTGAAGATCGGCGCGTCGTCAGCCACCGACACGGAAACCGTCGTCTTCTCCTGCTGGAATCTGTGCCCCCATTCGTGAACCAGCTCGGCGAGAAGGGCCCCGGGCGCCATCGGAGCGAGAGTGAGCGTTATGTTCGCCTCCTCGATCCGCGCGACCTCCAGAATGTCGTCGATCAGGGCCAGCAAATCCTCCGACTTCGACTCGACTTCGCCGATCGCGACTTTCTGCTGAGTGGATACCTGGCCGAAGTCGCCGTCGGAGAGCATCTCGAGCGTCGCCAGCACGGAAGTGAGCGGCGTCTTCAGATCGTGCACGATCATCTTCATCAGGTCGTCGCGGACTTTCTCGAGCTCGCGCAGCTTGCGCAGGCTGTCCTCGAGCGCATCGGTGGCGGCCTTGAGCTTGAGCAGACTACGGACGCGCGCTCCAAGCACCAGGCGATTGTGTGGCTTGGTGAGGAAATCGTCGCCGCCCGCCTCGATGCCGCGTACGCGATCGCTCGTGTCGTTGAGTGCGGTCACGAAAATCACGGGAATTCGGGACGTGCGGGGATCGCGCTTGATGCGACGGCACACCTCGAATCCTGTCGAGCGATCATCCACACCGAGGTCGCCCGCCGGCATCGAGACGTCGAGGATGCACAGATCGGGTTGCTGCTCGAAGGCCACGGCGACAGCCGAGGGGCCGTCTACCGCTGTGATCGTGTCGTAACCCAGGCTGTTCAGCTGGTCGAGCAACAACTCGACGTTGGCTGGAATGTCGTCAGCGACGAGGATGACTTCGGGCTGGCGGCCCGCGTCCGCCATATCAGGGGGAGACTCTCAGCCCGATGCTGAGAATGAATCCGCGCTCCTTGATGTCGGAGCCGGCGCTTCTGGCGGCGCGCTGAATCGCGATGTCGAGGCTCGCGCGCTCGCGGGTAAGCGGCGCTCCGAGGCCGGCCGCGAAAGTTTTTTCCGATACTTTCTCGCCGTTGAGCCCGAACGGCAATGTCCGGAATCTCGCGCCGGCGCGCACGGTGATGATTCGCTGCAAAATCCGCGGTCCTGTCGCCTCCGCGCCGCCACCGATGTCCCAGCTATCGAATGCCTTGATCCCCGAAGACGATAGCGAGCTGAGCGAGCTCCAGTTGTCGTGCGCGGCCCGCGCCGAAATCGTGACTCCGGGGATGCCCTCAAACGTAACCGACCCCGAGTAGTGATCCGGAAGTCGCGCTTTGCCAATTGCGGTATCCCCCGATTGCGCGCGAAGATCGCCACCCCTGCGACCGGAGATCGCGAATCCGATCACGCGCGAGGGATGGAACTCGATGCCAGCCGAAGCGGCAAACCCGGCGTAGCTGATGCGGCCGGTTTGCGCCGAACTTATGAACTTCGCGCTGTCGGGAAATAGCTGCGAGAACGTGATTCGATTGCTGCCGGCGAATGCGTGCCCGCCCACCCCGATCCGGAAGACTGGGCTCGTCGACCACGCCAATGCCAGTCTGAAGTCGTCGATCGCACCGAGAACCTTGTTTTGCTCAGTGACCGTGACCGTGTCAGTAGTAGCGCCGACTACTTGCAGGCGGTCGAGACTCGTCTCGGAGGAACGATCGAGGAAAGTCGACGAGCTGAGGCCCAGCGTCCAGGATTGCCCCATCGGGAGCACACCAACGATGAGCGGGAAGCGGGCCGTCGTCGTAGTGGCAGTTCCTGATGCAGTCGTCACGCGTCGGAACTCAGGCGAATACTGGAGATAGAGCGCGGCCGATCCGACACCCGCAAGCGACGCGGGGGTCGCGGCGCTGAGAGCGTCGAAGTCGGCTACCCCGCCGCCGGTCCCTTCCGCGCGAGCGCTGAGCCCGCCGGCGGGATATCCAAGACCTTGAAGACTGAGCGCGCCCTGGGCTCCACCACGAGAGGCGACGATCGTGAAAAGT
>JBGPHO010000087.1:0-9422 GCA_041484425.1 Gemmatimonadaceae bacterium | reverse complement strand
GAGCGCGCCGCAGCAGCCCTGCCCGGGAGCAGCGACAATCGCGTAGTCGTTCACTGCCAGCACGCGCCTGGTCGCACCGTTTGTCGCGCTGAAAAGGCCGTCCATCACGCAACCCCGAAGCGTCGCGACGCTTCCGCGCTCGCCGCGCGTCACGGGCTGATAGCGTGAGCGCTCGATCGAGCGGCCGGTCGAAGCAAGCATCGCCATCGCGAAGCCAAGGCGCCCCTTGATCCCGGAAAGGAGCGTGGGAATCGGCGTCGCCGCGAGAAAACGCGAGAAGAACATCGCCGGACGCAACAGCCACTCGCGCGCGAAAACAAACAGGATCGCCCGCGCGATGAAGGGGGTCGGCTCGTACTCGCGCAGGGTCGCCCTCGTCGCTTCGAGAAGTTGTCCGTAGGGAACTCCGCTCGGACAGACCGGCTCGCACGCTCTGCATCCGAGGCACTGATCGATGTGCTGCTGCACGCTCGGATCATCCGGCTTGACCGTTCCCTCGAGCAATGACCGCATGAGAAAAATGCGTCCGCGCGGACTATCGTTCTCGTCCTCGAGGTTCAAATAGGTCGGGCACGCCTGAAGGCAGAATCCGCAGTGTACGCACGCATTGATTCCGGGCAGCGCGCCGGCGAGCGGGGTGCCGGGAAGCGCACAGCCAGGCATCGGATCGTGCGGAAGGGGAGGAGTGGGGACCGCGGTCACGTCAGTCGCCGAGTATGCCGGGGTTGAGAATGTTGTGCGGGTCGTACGCCCGCTTGATGCCTTGAGACAGCGCGTCCGACACGACGCTTGGCGAGACGCCGCGCCAGATCTCGGGGGGAAGCTTCTCGAAGATTACCTCGCTCGAGTCGGCGCCATCCCTATGGAAATCGGCGGACGCGTCGACCGCGGGAGTACCACCACCGCCGTTTTCTCCGTCCAATCCGACGACAATTCTCAGAACGCCGCGACGGGGGTCGATGCAGGTGTAAATCCCGGGAGCGTCGTCGCTGAGAATCCTTGCGGACGTAGCGAGAAACCGCTGAGGCAGACTTACGATTCTGATCATCGTGTGCGCGTTGCCATCCAATTGTCGAAGTCGCGCCCATACAGTTGGACCTACCTCCTCGGGTCTCGAGACCTGCGACAGTGCGCTGACCTGCGCCCGGACGACGGCCTCGTTGCCGCCGAATTGAATGAGGCAAACCGGATGTTCGCCGAGACCCACGGCACGAGCGGCTGGAGAATTGAGGAGCTGGAGAGCGAACGGAGTCAAGGGCGACATGACGATCGCGCCGACGACGGACACCATTTCCCTCTCGCTCCCTTTGAGAGCGACGGCAAACGTCCGGTCGGACTTTGGCAAAGCATAAAGACGGAGCGTCACTTCGGTGATGACACCGAGCGTTCCCCACGAGCCGGTGAGGAGTCGCGACAAATCAAAGCCCGCGACGTTCTTCACGACTTTTCCGCCACCTCTCACCACATCGCCGCGCCCGTTCACGAACTCGAGGCCGAGCAACAGGTCGCGCGGCAATCCAAAGCTCGACGCGAGCGGCCCGGCAGATGCCGTAGCTATCGTCGCCCCGATGGTTCCGTCTGGTGATCCGTAGGGATCGAGTGGAAACCACTGGTCGTGTTCCCGCGTCACGCGCTCGATCTCGGAGAGCGGAGTTCCGGCGCGCACGGTGAGTGTGAGATCACCCGGCACGTAGCTGACGACCCCACTGTCGTCGCGGAGTGAGAGGGTCCTGTCTGCCCGCACCGGTCGCCCGGCATCGAGCCAGGTCGAGCGGCCGGCAATCCGGAGCGGCGATCGAGCCCGTCCGCTCTCTTTTATCGCGGAGACTACCGCTTCCGTGCTCACCGAGCGGACGGATGACCGGGCTCGGCCTCGACGGGGCGCGGCTCGGGTGCATCGGTCAAAGAGCCTGTGCCCATTCGCAAGCGGCCACCCGGCACGGCATGCCATTCCTTGCAGGCGTGAATCGGAACGACCTTCCCTGGATTCGAACGCCGCTCCGGATCGAACACCCCGCGCAGCTCGCACATCGCGTTGAGCGAGCTCTCGGAGAAGATGGCTTCCATGTATCCCATCTTGTCGAGTCCGACACCGTGCTCACCGGTGATGCTGCCGCCCGCGTTTATGCACGCCTGCATGATCTCGGTCATCGCCTTGTGCACTCGCTCGCTTTCGGCGGGATCGTCCGCGCTGTAGGCGATGTTCGGATGAAGATTTCCATCACCCGCGTGAAAGACGTTGCAGACCACGACGCCGTATTTCTCACTGATCGCGCGAATCGTGGCGAGAATGTCCGGCAACCGCGTGCGCGGAATCACCGCGTCCTGGACGATCAGATGCGGCGCAAGTCGTCCCATCGCTCCGAATGCCTTTTTTCGCCCCTGCCAGAGCTTCAAGCGCTCCGCATCGTCACGCGCAACCTTGACGTTCCGCGCGCCGCCATCGAGGCAGATCCGCCGCACCGCTTCGAGGTCCGCCGAAACGCCAGCCTCCAGTCCGTCGAGCTCGATGAGAAGAATGGCCTCCGCGTCCCGTGGATAGCCCGCGGCATAAATGGAATCTTCGACGACGCGAATCGTCGGACCATCCATGAACTCCAGCGCCGCGGGTACGATTCCGGACGCAATGATCGCCGAGGTCACGTGCGCGGCCTGGTTCACCGACGTGAAATCGGCGAGCAGCGTCCTCACGGTTTGCGGCTTGGGCGTCAGCTTGACTGTTATGTCCAGAGCAAGCCCGAAGCATCCCTCCGATCCAATGAATGCTCCGCGCAGATCGTAGCCGTCGCGCTCACCGACCTTGCTCCCCAGCTCGACGACCTCCCCACTCGGCAAAACCACCGTCATCGCCAGTACATGGTTGAGCGTGACGCCGTACTTGAGGCAATGCGGACCCCCGGCATTCTCGGCGACGTTGCCGCCGATCGTGCACGCAGCTTCGCTCGAAGGATCTGGGGCGTAGAGGAGTCCGTGTGACGCGACGTGCTTGTTGAGCCGGAGGTTCACGACGCCAGGCTCGACGGTCGCTCGGCGGTTGGGGACATCGAGCGAAATGATCTTCTTGAGGCGATGGAGCCCGATGACGATGATGTCGTCGGCGAGTGCTCCTCCGGATAACCCAGTGCCGGCGCCGCGCGGGACGAATGAAAGGCCTGCATCGGCCAGCAGTCTGACGACCGCGACCGTCTCATCCCGCGTTCCTGGAAAAACGGCGAGCCTAGGCTGCCGCCGGTAGCCGGGCAATCCGTCGGAGTTGTAGACCAGCAGCTCGCTTGGCCGACTCAGGACGTGGCGCTCGCCCACGATTTCAGCCAGACGCTCGGCGACCGCGGACTGCGCCGGCGAGGTGTTGGCCTGAGTTGGGGCCTGAGTCGGCTGGGTCATTTGTGGAATTTAGCTATTCATCCACCTCGGGCGGGGCGGTCACGACCCGGAGCGCGTCACGCTCGATCCTGTACGTGAGCGGAGTGCGCATTTCCTTGAGCTCGCCATCGAGACCAATCAGGGCGTGAGACCGCGTCAGGTCGATCCGGCAGCTCTCGACCAGGAAGTCGTCGAATTCCGGGAGCTTTTCCGCTTCCCTGGTTCCCCTGGCGATTCCCGCGAGCGCCACAGCGAACAGGCGCGCCCGTTTGCGACCACCAATGATCATGACGTGAAGCCCCGGTTTGCCATTCTTTACCCTGCTGCCGAGTGTCGGCAGCTTGAGCTCGCGCTCGCCGACGCCGATGAAGACCATTGACGAGCGGTATACTTTCTTCCCGCCTTCCACTTCCAGCGTCACCGTGAAAGTGCGGAGCGCCGCCCACGTTCTGATGAGAGCGAAGAAGCTCGCGATTCTATAGCCGAGGTGTTTCTCGAATCGCTCGCGAACGCGGACGAAGGACACGTACGCGCCGAGCGAGCTCGTGTTCAGAAAGACATAGTCGTTGACGTAGCCGATGTCCGCTCCGACGACGACGTCGCCGGCGGCGACCAGTACTGCCTTGCCGAGGTCGGTCGGAACGTTGTGATCCTTGGCGAAGTGGTTGAGAGTTCCGCCTGGGAGGATCGCCAGCTCGACGCCACTCTTTACGAGGACCGATGCGGCGGCCGCAATGGTGCCGTCGCCGCCGGCCACGAGAACGCGCTTGGTGCCGCGATCGATTTCCTCCCTGAGTCGCTTCTCCATCTCGAGCGGCTGCACCTCCTCGAGATCGAACCCCGCTTTCGTGAGAGCCTCACGCGCCGGTTCGGCACTGCCGGACGCAGCGTTGAGGAAGGCCTTGAGCTTCGGGACGCGCGGAGATGCAGCCGCGTTTTGTGTCGCTGCCATGAGGTGCTGGGGGAGGGGAGCCAACGATTGGGGGAACCCAGTCCCTATACAAGAAAGACGCCGACCAATCTTCGGCCGGCGTCTCTTCTGTTCGTTGATCTGGTCCGTTTGTGCTAGTCCAGCGATCTAGCTCCAGAATCCCGCGAGGGCCGAGCCATCCGGCGACTCACGGAGCTTCTCGAACGCGCGCTCGCGAATCTGTCTGATCCGCTCGCGGGTGACGCCCATCAGGGCACCGATCTTCTCGAGAGTCATCGCATCGGAGCCCTGCTCGAGGCCGTAGTAGAGGTGAAGGATCTTCCGCTCGCGCGGGGTGAGGTACTTCCGGAAAACGCGGTCGATGAACTCGCGCATGAGATGAAAGTCCGTCACGTCCTCGATCTCGGCGCCATCCACTCCGGCGAATCGCTCGCCGAGCGTGCACGCCTCGCGATCCGATCGATCGATCGGGGCGTCGAGCGAGATCTCCGTGGCCGACATTTGCTTGGCCGAACGCACCGCGTCAGGGGTCTCCTCGAGCAGACGTCCAATTTCATTGTCGGTGGGATCGCGCTTGAGGACCTGCGAAAGAACGGTCTGCGCCCGGGCCAGCTTGATCAGCTGCGAATTCTGATTGAGCGGGATTCGAACGCTTCGTGTCTGCTCGGCCAACGCCTTCAGCACTGCCTGGCGAACCCACCACACGGCGTAGGAGATGAACTTGACGCCCTGGTCGGGATCGAACTTTCTGACTGCCTTGAGCAGACCTTCGTTGCCGATGGCGACGAGCTCACCAAGGTCGAGACCGTGGCCCTGATACTTTTTTACGTACGAAATTACGAATCGAAGATTGGCGGTGACCAGCCGCTCTGCTGCTTTTTCGTCACCTGCCTGCGCGCGGCGCGCAAGTCGACGCTCTTCTTCTGCGTCGGTGATCAGTGGAAGCTTTTGAATGTCCTGAAGGTACTGGTCGAACGCGGTAGAGGGGGAGGAACGGAAGAAGCCTTTCGATCTACTCTCGCCCGTTGTCTGCATAAGCCCCTTGGTAGCGACATTACCGACCGGCTGCCTGGGTGGCGCGCCCGGCTCTGTTGGACGCGCACGTTAACTAGACGCGCACTCTACCGTCAACAGCCACATTTCATGCCACGCTCAAGCCTGGGGATCTTTGGGCTTCGTTCGGGTTGTGGCACTGACGATTCCGATTCCGATGAGGATAATGGCCCCGACGGTGACCCAAGTGGGTGAAACGCCGAGAAGAATGGCGGCGATCGCCAAACCGATGATGAGGACGATGAATCCAATCAGGTAAGTGCTGAACGAGGACATTAGGTGATCTCGGGTTAGGATTTTCGTGGCCAATCGAGCAATTGTAGGGCCAATTGCGGTCCTGAAAAAGCGCGATGGTCAGCGCTTCGCGAGTCCGTCCCACCGCGTGGGCATGAGCGTATCGTTCGGGAGCTGCTCGACTTCGCGCGCGACGAGCACCGCACTGCCCCAGTGTCGTCCGAAGCGCGCTGCTTCCTTGCAGTCGGGGTTCCAAATGTCGAGTGTCGCTCCCAGCACATTGCCGCCGGTATCGTCGACGAGATAGCGGCCGAGGTATTCCTGGCCGAGGAAGACTTCGACGTAACGGGCGAGCGGGAAGATTCTGGGGTCGGCCGCAACGATTCCATGCCGAGTCTGGCGTCCGCGACGCGTTTCGCCCTGGACGCAATACTGGGTAAGTGACACGGGGACGGTGATTCCGTTCTGGGCGCGAGCGAACTTGGATGGAAGGAGCGGAATAATGCCTCGTTTCATCTTGATCGCTTCATGGGCCGTGGCGCGGATGATGCTCGCGGTGGACGGAAATACGTCGACGCCAGCGGCGATGGGCCTCGTCACGGCGGCGGTGGCTTTCGCGACTCTCGCGGCCGTAGACGGAAGCGCCCTTGCTATGTCCGACACCGTTTCCGCCAGCGGGCCGCCCAGCATTCCCGCGGTCTCGCGAATCCTATCGACGTCCGCGATGGACTCGGGCTCGAGCTGCGGTCCCTTGCGAGGTGGGATCTCGACTCCAGCTACGATCGGAGCGAGCGAGGGGAGCGCGATTGCTCCGGTTCCGATAAGCCCGACGGCGAGAGTTACCGCGACGATGGTGCGTACGACCTCGAGCCGCGGACGGCGGGGGGTGCCGCCGCTAGCGACCCCTGGTGTGAAGGCATGCCGAGAGATTCTGCCAATTTTCATGCAAGCACCTCCCGAAGTTGATCGTCACTGACTGGAACGGTCCATCCCGTCTCTGCGCCGGCCATCGCTCCAATGCGAAGGGGAAGGGCGAACCTGATCTTGCCTGACACTCCCTTCTTATCCGACTTCAACGCCTCAATGACCGCGTCCGGTTCGAAGCCGGGTGGGAGGTCGGTCGGAAGCCCGGCAGACTGCAGCGCCTTGGCAATCGTGGCTGCGGTTCCGGTCCTGGCTACGCCGATCTGTTCGGCGAGCCTGCCCTCCAGTGCCATCCCGATCGCGACTGCCTCACCGTGAAGCAGTGAGTAGCCGCTAACCAGCTCGACGGCGTGGCCAATCGTATGGCCGAAATTGAGAGTTTTCCGAAGGCCTTCCTCCCGTTCATCACGTGAGACAACGTCGGCCTTTATCTCTATGCTACGGACGATGAGCGAGAGCATCCTGTCACTCGTCGAACCGCTGGCCGACAGCAGCTCCGAAGCACGGCTGGCGACCTCACGAAGATAAACGTCGTCCGCGATTACGCCATGCTTGACAATTTCGGCAAATCCTGCACGCATTTCCCTAAGTGGAAGTGTGGCAAGGAGTTGCGCATCGACAAGCACAGCAGCAGGAGGGTGGAATGCGCCCACCAGATTCTTGCCGGCCGGGGTGTCCACCGCGGTTTTCCCACCAATTGAGGCGTCGACCATGGCGACGAGAGTGGTGGGTATTTGAACCACTGGGATGCCTCGCATGAAGGTCGCGGCGACGAAGCCCGCGAGATCGCCGATGACCCCACCCCCCAGCGCAATCACCACCGAATCCCGCCCATACTTTTTGGCGAGCATCTGGTCGGTAAGCCGGGCCCAGCTTTCACGGGTCTTGCTCGACTCGCCGGCGGGGATCGTAAGGACGTCCACCCCATCCTTTTCGAGCTGGTCGCGGACCTTTTCCGCGTACAACGGACCGACGTTGGAATCCGTGATGACGGCGTACCGATGCGCGGGGGCGAGCTCACGGGCAATGGCGCCGGCCCTCGCCAGGAGGCCGGGGAAAACCCTGATCGAGCATCCGCCGAGCCGGATCTCGCGCGCGGATGCGGGGCCGCCGGCTTTCGATGGCGACCGGCCCTTCTCCCGCGACGCTTCGCCGCGCGGGCGTGGCGGTGGCGGCGGCGCTACCAGGTTACTTCACCTGCACCCGTGAGCACGTTCGCGACACGAGCGAGCATGAAGAGGAGATCCGACAACCGGTTCAGATAAATGACGACGAGGGACGGGATCTCAACCTCCTTCTGGAGGTGCACCACCCTCCGCTCTGCTCGCCGGCAAACGGTTCGGGCGACGTGAAGCACCGCGCCTTTGCGGCTTCCGCCGGGAATGATGAATGCCTTGAGCGGCTCCAGCTCCTTCTCGCAGTCGTCGATCGCGCGCTCGAGGTCCCTGATCCGCCGGTCGTCGATGTTCGCCTTGGCCAGATGGCTGTGCATCTTCTCCAGGTCCGGCGTGGCGAGGAGCGCGCCGATGCTGAAGAGATCGCGCTGCATTGGCACGAGGACCTCGTCGATGCGCGGAAGCGGCTCGACTGCACGCGCCATCCCGATGACGGCATTGAGCTCGTCGACGTCGCCATACGCTTCGACGCGCGGGTCGTCCTTCTGGACGCGGCCCCCGCCGAACAGGCCGGTGTCGCCGGCATCGCCGGTCTTCGTATAGATCTTCATCGGCTGGAAATCTACGATTATCTGAAATCGAACGAATATCTACGGATTGGGAACTACGAACTTATGACTACCGGCCAGGGGCTATCAGAAGCACAGGTGACGGCTGCGGGCGTAGATCCTTGAGCATCATCTTGTGGTGGTGCGAAATCGAAAACCAGCCCGCAGCCATCAACTGACCCGCCCGAAGCCCCCGGCCGGTAGTCGTCAGTTGTAGTTTCAACACGTTCCCTCACGGTGAGCCAGTTTTGACGGTGCCTTTGAACGACGACGAAGAATTGCCGGACCTCGAGTTCCCACTTGGCGATGGGACAGCCGAAACGGGGGCGACGGTCTATTGTCCCTACTGCAATGAAACGGTCGAGATCGTGATCGATCCGGGCGGCGGATCGGCGCAGGAATACGTCGAGGATTGCGAGGTCTGTTGCCAGCCCTGGAGCGTGAGCGTGCATTACCGGGAAGACGGATCCGCTGAAGTCAGCGTCGAGCCGCTCGACGAGTAGCCGGGTTTACGGATTCCGTCTGCGCAGGTGCGCCCTTTATCGGCATCCTATCGCGGTTGTCGCGCCGCCCGCCACTCGGGCTCGAGGATCGAATAGACTGCGAGGGTCTCGAAGCGATCCCATTTGATGGCCCAGTCTCGCTCGATACCCTCGGGCTTCATACCCAGCTTTTGCATAACACGCCCGGAGGCTGGATTGCGAACGAAGTGGCGCGCCTCGATCCTGTGCAGACCGAGCACCTCGAAGCCGAAATCGATGATCCGCTGGCTCGCCTCGGTCGCGTAACCGCGATTCCAGCTGGTGAGAGCGATCCAGTATCCCAGCTCGGCGCGGCGATGCTCGGGCTTGATCATGAGACTGATGGCGCCGGCGAGGCGGCCCGTTGCGTTATCGACAATCGCGAAGGTTGCGTTGCTTCCTTCGTTCCAGGCCGTGGCATGGGTGAGAATCCACTCGGCCGCTCCGCCGTGTGGGTAGGGGTGCGGGATGTTGAGCGTGGTGTCGGCTATCTCGCGCATTCCGGCGAGCCGCTCGACATCGAACGCATCGTCGGCGATGAAGGGTCGAAGCGTGAGGCGCTCGGTGGTGAGCGTCGGCTGCTCGGTCTCAGCGCGTGCCGCTACTGGAGGCCGCATCGCTCGGCCTCCTTTCTGGCGCGGATCAGAGTCATGAGCATTCCGGCATCCCCGAG
>JBGPHO010000086.1:0-9446 GCA_041484425.1 Gemmatimonadaceae bacterium | reverse complement strand
CGGCGAGTACCACGTGACTGCTGGCGGTGTCACTTCAGCCACCGTTCGCATTCGGACGAACGCCTACGCCGGCGCAGCCGATACCCTGCTCTACTACATGCGGGAACAGCGCTCAGGATTCAATCCGTTGTTCAAGACCGTCGTCCACACGCGCGACGGTATCGTGGTCGACGACTCCACACGCGCCGGCAAATTCATTCCCGTAACCGGTGGTTGGGCGGATGCGTCGGACTACCTGCAGTACGTGATGACATCCGCCAATGCGACGTTCGTGATGCTGATGGCGTACCGCGATCATCCTGCGTCCTTTGCCGATCGTTTCGATTCACGCGGGCTCCCCGGGCGTAATGGCGTTCCAGACGTGCTGGACGAGGCACGACATGGCCTCGAGTGGCTCGTTCGCATGTTCCCGTCCGACTCGGAGATGTACAACCAGCTCGGCGACGACCGCGATCACACGTACTGGGATCTTCCCACCACTGATTCGGCGGACTACGGCTGGGGAAAGGGAAAGGAGAGACCGGTGTATCCCTGCACCGGAAGGCCGCAGGGACTCTTCAAGTACAAGAACAGATCGGACGGGTTCGCATCGACCGCGGGCAAGTATGCTTCGGCGTTCGCCCTCGCTGCGTCGATATACCGGAAGCGTGATCCGACCTTCGCTGGCAAGCTGCATCAGAAAGCCGTGTCGGCGTACGCCGTCGGGAAGAGATTCCCCGGTGTCTGCCAGGGAGCACCTGGTCACGCTCCCTACTATTACGAGGAAGACAACTGGGTCGACGATATGGAGCTCGCCGCGGCGGAGCTCTACGCTCTTACGCACGACCGGACCTATCTCCGCGATGCGTTCGACTACGCGTCGCGCGAGCCCGTCACTCCGTGGATGGGAGCGGACACGGCCAAACACTATCAATGGTATCCCTGGCACAACAACGGACACTACGAGATCTGGCGGAGCGCAAATGGGGCTGATCGGAAAATTGTCGCCGAGTATTACAGAAAGGGCCTGGTTGCGGTCGTGAAGCGCGCCGACAACGGATTCCGGATCGGGATTCCATTCATCTGGTGCTCGAACAACCTAATGGCCTCCTTTGCGACGCAGGCCTATCTGTATCGCCGCATGACAGGCGACAACCAGTTCCGGGAGTACGAGCAGGCGGCGCTCGACTGGCTGTTCGGGGTGAACCCGTGGGGAGTCTCGATGGTGATCGGCCTTCCACATGACGGCATTTTCGCGCGCGATCCGCATTCCGTCGTGGCGAAAGAGATGCACGTCGAGCTCACGGGCGCGTTGCTCGACGGCCCCGTTTACACCTCCATCTACAAACATCTACTCGGCATCAGCCTGCATGACCCCGACGAATACGCGCAATTCAATACGGGATTCATCGTCTATCACGACGACGTCGGAGATTACTCGACGAACGAGCCGATCATGGACGGTACCGCGAATCTGAGCTATTTGCTGGCCGCGATGGGCGCAGACCGCTGATTTCACGTTAGCAGAGATGCCCGAGATACCAGACATAACGATCTATATCGAAGCGCTCCAATCGCGCATTGTAGGCCAGCCGCTCGAGCGAACACGCATCCCCAAACCGTTTCTTCTCCGTTCAGTCGATCCGCCCATCAGCGCGGCCAACGGGAAACGTGTCGTCGGCGTGCGGAGAATTGGGAAACGCATTGTCGTTGAGCTCGAAGACGACCTCTTCCTCGTCATCCATCTCATGATAGCCGGCCGCCTTCGCTGGGTGCCCAGCGGAGCGAAGGTGCCGGGGAAACTCGGGCTCGCGGCGTTCGATTTTCCGAACGGCACTCTGATACTCACGGAAGCCGGCTCGAAACGGCGCGCGTCACTCTGGCTGGTGCGCGGTGAACAGTCGCTCGAGCAGTTCGAGAGAGGCGGCCTCGAGGTACTCGATGCCGACCTCGCGCATTTTACCGAGCGGATCGTTCAGGAAAATCACACCCTCAAGAGATCTCTCACTGATCCAAGGTTGTTCAGTGGGATCGGCAACGCCTACTCCGACGAGATACTCCACCGCGCCAAGCTCTCCCCGATAAAGCATACGAGACGTCTTTCCGACGAAGAGATCGCGCGGCTATTCGACGCGACACGCACGACGCTCACAGAGTGGACCGAGCGGCTTCGGAAAGAAGCAGCGGGTGATTTTCCGGCGAAGGTGACCGCATTTCGGGACGATATGGCCGTTCACGGGAAATTTGGGAAGCCGTGTCCCGCATGCGGCACCCCGGTCCAACGAATCCGCTACGCCGACAACGAGACGAACTACTGTCCTCGCTGCCAGACCGACGGCAAGCTCCTCGCAGACCGCGCTCTCTCGCGCCTGCTCAAGCAGGATTGGCCGCGCTCGATCGACGAGCTCACCTGGAGTTGATCTTTCGCCCTTCCTCTGAGTAGAGATCATCGCGCCGGTCCGTCGGAGCGGGTCCTCTTCGGCTCAGGCTCTCGCTCGTTCTCCCGGGAGGGTGTGACTTGGAATCCAGGTATCGAGCGCCTGGAGAAGGCGTCGGTGGTTTCGTGGTCGCTCGTGGGTTTCGCCTGCGAGGACCCGCTCCGACTACCCGCGAGACATCGCGTTTTTCGTGGCCGCGGGCGAATGGATCAGCGCTGGCGATCCGGTTCTCACTTCCCGCGCACTTGCGACGCTTTGCCGGGAGGTGAGGGTGTCCTCGTAGGCGACAACCCACGAGCGACAGAGAGATCGGTACGACCCGGCAGAGCGCAACACGCCAATTACGCGCAATACAGATCGGTGCCGCCACGAGCGAGAGACTGGAGCCGTAGAGGACACCCTCACCGACCACAAACAGCGATGCAAGTCGTAGCGGGATAGTAGGGAGGAACTAGATCGTCCCCGCGTTGATCCATTTCACTACACGCGACGGCTCATAAGCCTCGAACCGCTCCAGAAGCCTGGCGGGGTCGCTCTCCACCACGACCATTTGCCGGTGCGCGTCGCGCACGAATTTCTCGGCTACTGCACGATCTAGAAACTCGAGGAGCGGATCGAAATAGCCGGCGACATTCAGCAGCCCGCACGGCTTATCGTGCATGCCCAGTTGCGCCCACGTCCAGATCTCGAAGAACTCCTCCAGCGTTCCGATTCCACCCGGCAGCGCGATAAACCCGTCGGCCAGCTCGGCCATCACCGCCTTTCGCTCGTGCATTGATTCCACAATGCGAAGATCAGTCAGTGCCCTGTTGGCCACCTCACGCTCGACGAGCATGCGGGGAATCACTCCGATGACGTCGCCGAGATCGTCGAGCATGGTGTCGGCAATGGCTGCCATCAGTCCGACACTCGATCCCCCGTAGACGATTCCTATTCCGCGCTCGCACAGAAGCCTGCCGAGTGATTGCGCCGCGGCAACGTAGTCGGGACGCGCCCCGGGATTTGATCCGCAGAAAACCGCGAGACGGTGGATCTCGTTCACGGGCGTGGCTGCATCGCGGCCATCATGTTGACGCCCAATCCGGCCAGCGCTTGTCCGCCGTCGCAGACGACTACCGCGCCGGTAATGAACCGCGCTGCCTCGCTGGACAGGAATAGCGCGAGATCCGCAATCTCGTCCTTCGTGGCGAACCGCCGGAGCGGAATGCTGCGCGTGAGTTGCTTCTTGATCTCTGGTGTCGGGGCGAGACGCTTCATGCCCTCGGTATCGTCGACAGCGCCGGGAGCAATCGAGTTGACGCGCACGCCGTTCGGGCCCCACTCGATCGCAAGGCATTTGGTGAGCATGTCCACGCCGGCTTTCGCGGCACAGACGTGCGCCTGCATCGGCATCGGCGTGAACGCCTGCATGGCCGAGATATTTATGATCGACGCGCCCGGCCGTTTCAGATGCTCGAACACAGCTCGGCAGGTGTTGAACGTCCCCAGCAGGTCGATGTCGACGACGGCTTTGAATCCGTTCGCCGACATCCCGAGCACTGGTGCGGGAAAATTGCCTGCCGCGCCGCATACGACGAGATCGATTTCGCCATGCGTCTCACGCGCCGATTTTATCGCCGCGGCGAGAGCGTCGTAGTCGCGCACATCTGCCGGGTGGCCCGAAGCGGTGCCGCCGGCTTTCCGTATCTCGTCGGCAGCGGAGTCCAGCTTTTCCTTCGTTCGCCCTATCAGCGCGACCTTCGCGCCACTCTCAGCGAAGCGACGCGCGATCGCGAAGTTGATGCCGCTCCCGCCGCCGGTGACAATCGCATTTTTTCCCGCGAGCAGCTCCCGCCCGAACACTTCCGCCATGTGCGCTCCAACAGAATGAGGCACGCGATACGGACGGCGAAGGAGCTTTTTCGCTTCGACGGTTCCGCCGCGAACCGCAAACCTATCGCTGGCGCCAGAGCGGTGAAAGTGGTGGCGAACGCCTGGCTTCACTACTATCTGCCTGGTCAGAAACTCGTCGGTGCGGGTCGCAAGCCGAGGAGTCTCGAGACGTGGCCAACAAAAAAAGGAGGTGCATCAATGAACCGATCGTTCGTCATGCTCGCTTTGGGTTCGTTGGCAACTGGATGTATCGTCGCGGTCAACACCGGTGGCTCCCCGAGCAGCGCGACAGAAGGCTCGCTCATGCAGGCCGACCGCGACTTTGCGGTCGCAACGCACGCTCGAGGGATCGATGGCTGGATGTCTTTCTTTGCGCCCGACGCGATTCGCATTCGCTACCGCGGCAACATGATCAAGGGCTTTGACGAGATCCGGAAGTTCGATCTGCCGGGCATCTCCGACACTACGACTATTCTCAACTGGGAACCCACTGATGCCTACGTCTTCAACGGCGGCGAGATCGGCTCGACCACCGGGAGGTATTGGGTTGTAAACCGCACGGGCGCTGATGCCGGAAAGGAAACCGGTCACGGCCGGTACGTCACGATGTGGCGTCGCGACGGCGGGCGATGGCTCGCAATCATGGACACCGGGTATCCCGATCCGCCGGTCACGCGGTAGCGGCCATTTGCAAAAAACCCCGTACCCTTTTGGGGTACGGGGCTGGCTACTGGTGGCCCACCCGTCCTACAAGCTCGACCAGTAGCTCTCATCCTGCGCCAGGAGAGACAACAGCCCGGCCTCTTGTCTTCTTAGACTCACCCTACGACAAAAAGGTTTAAAAGATTCTTTTGGCCGGGCGGCCCAAGCCGAACCCGGGGTTTGGGGGTCCGAAACGCCCGAACGGCGTTGGGCGGCCAGGGAAGGGACGGGGTGGCGAGCGGCGCGCTGCGGGCCGCGGGCCAGCGGGCAGCGGGCAGCGGGCGGTTGACCCAAGGTCCGCGCGCTTGAGCCACGGTGGTCGGGCTGCCACTCCAGATGTAACTAGAACTTGCCCGCAGCCTCATGCCGACGAGCTAACTGCCGCCGACAGGTAGTCTTCAGTTGCAGCTAAGGATTTCGCCGCTTCCGGGTTGTATCCAGCGCCAGATCGCCAGTCGACGAAAACAACTGCTCGACCGCCGCCCCAGACAACGCCGCAACGGTATCCCTGCTCAGGGCGAGCTTCGTCGATCCACCACTCGGCGTTTCCGAAATCAACCCGGCTGATCGGAGCGCGTGCACATGATGCGTTATCGTCGGCTTGGAAACCTTGAGACTCCTGGCGAGATCGGCGGAAGTGGTGGGCGTGCGGGCTAGTATCGACGCTATCGCGTACCGCGTCGTATCGCCCAGGGCTCGAAAAACCGATTCGGCATTTATTGTTGGATGCCCGGTGTCTGTTGCGGGACGATGTTTGGCTGCGCGGTCGCTAGTCTTGCGAGCTTCCTTCACAACCACGTTTGGAGCTCGAACCTCGGTTCTGATCGGAAGGTAGAGAGTAACGCGCTGCGCTTTCGTCTCGTATTTCGCCCACCATCGCCGCGCATTGAACGCGGACGGAATCACGTAGCATCGATCAATGCGATCGTAGCCGATGGGCGAGCCGGTCTTCGGGCGAATCTCCCTGGCGTCGTCATCGAATACCACGGGAAGATTCAGCTCGCTTCCGAGATCCCCGGGCGAGCGCTCCTCACGAAGATCCCGCATGCGAAACGATTCGGCCCGCAGGCCAGTCTCGAGCGCTGACCAGTCTTGCCGGAACCCGGTCTGCCAGAATTTCTGAAGCACCAGCGCCAGCTCGTTGCGAAAAGCTTTCGGGTTTGAGAGCAGCATTGTAATCGCGCTCGCCGAGTGCGAGCTCTGGCTATATGGCCGCAGCCCGAAATGCCCGAGCAGCTCGGCGTCCGCCAGCTTCTCGTCGGTGAACACTTGCTTCAGACTCTTTTCGCGCGCGATGAGCGAGTCCACCGTCGTCCGGTTGTGGAAGATTCCCGAGAGGACGTTCCTCTGAAAATCCTCCATGGGCATTTCGCGAATGCTCGAGAGGACTTCGTCGAACGTCACCTCGCCCGGCACGCTCTGGATGGAGTCCGCCAACAGCGGCCAGAAGATCGGAAGGGGAGCGACCCGTTTTGCGCCCTGCTCAAAATCCCGCGGCAGGCGGTCGAGAGCTTTCGACTTCCAGGGATCGACCTGAGTAGAAGCGTTGCTCGTGAGCGAGTACAACGCGTAGAAGACATCGAACCGCGGTGTGACCGCAAATTCTATCGGGAAGGATCCGGATCGAGGCATGTTAGCTAACAACCTAACATTTTCTTAGTTGGGGCGCGGTCTCCTTATCGCGAAAACTCCGTTTGTCATGTCAATTCGAACGATCCCGCTGTTCCAGACGTCTCCTCCCAGCACCCCATCGAGGGCCGCCAGCACCTGATAGACCGGAGCGCGGACCACTGCACCCCTGAACAGAATCGGGAATCCACGCACTAGCACCCGCAGATCTGGTAGCACCGGAGCGCGAACGGATATCTCGCCGCCAAGTCCGCCGACTCGCCGGCTCTCTATCCGCGCCGCGACGAGCTCGAGCTTGTCGAGAAGCGTCTCCGTCACGAACGTCAGCTGCGCCCCCGTGTCCAGGCCGAAGTGCAGTGGGATTCCATCGGTGCTGGTGAGTCTTACGACGGGAAGACCGACCCAGAACATGTTGCGATCGGCATCCGGCCTTGATGTCGCCGGATTGCGAAGGCGCAGGCTGTTGTCGCCGTAGTCCACCTCGAGATCCAGCTGCCGGATTATGTCGAAGCCGATGATGCCATCGATTTTCACGTGCAGACTCTGCTCGACTGCTCTTGGTTCGCGCATTTGCATCATCGTTTCTTCGACTACCATCGCCGGCGCGTTCCGAACCACCAGTTGGCCGATCTCGAGTTGGGGAACGAGCGCCGGATTTGCCTTCACCCTGCCGGTGCTGGTGACGATCTCCAGGGTATCGGGTACGAGCGGCGCAATGTTGAGATCGCGGGCGACATCCGAGGCGAGCATGGTCAGGCTCGACCCCGTGTCCAGCCAGAACTTGAAGACCCTGTCGCCGATTCTGACGGGAATGAGGGGAGTTCCTACCTCTGACACCGACATCGGCATACGAGCCGCCGCCGAACGAAAGGTGAACGTCTTCGCCGGAACGTTCCTGAACGCTTCCGCCCATAGCTCAATGCTCGCCTTATCGGTGCGATCCGCTTTCGGCTGCGATGGCTCGTTCTTCAGCGCGGCCAGCGTTTCCCACTTCTCCTGATACTGGAGCGTCGCCGTGTAGATCACTCTCGACCCGGCGCGGATGACGGAATCCGTTGCCGAGCGTCGCAGCGTTCCGAAACGCTGTTCCGCCTTCTCCAGATCGCCGGACATCAGATTCCCGAGAGCTTCGGCAAACTCCTTTTCCGAAGGCGTGCGGGCGGCCGCAACCGCGTCTACCGGATGAAGCTCGGCCAGGGCTTCCCAGTAGCTGACGCGACGCTCCTGGCGGAGGGTACCCGAGCTGTGAACGCAGCCCGCAATCCCCATCGCGAGGAGCACAATCGTGCTCCGCCTTCGACTCGATCGGCGTTCCATACTGTTAAGCAGAAGCTAGGATGCTGCACACCGATATTCCACACATGGTGTATTTTTTTATGAACACCGCATCGGCGGCATGGTCAACGATGGCGAAATCACACTTGTTGGATGGTCAGAGAGCGACACAATGAGCGACACGATCAAGAAGAGCGACGAAGAATGGCGCAAGGAGCTCACTCCGGAGCAGTACCGGATTGCGAGGCAGAAAGGCACCGAGCGCGCGTTCACCGGCGAATACTACGACAGCAAGGAGCGGGGCACCTACACCTGTGTCTGCTGCGGAACGCCGCTTTTCGATTCCGACTCCAAGTTTGATTCCGGCACCGGCTGGCCCAGCTTCACCGAGCCGGTTGCGGGCGAGAACGTCCGCACCGAATCGGACAGCAGCCTGTTCATGCGGCGTACGGAAGTTCTCTGCGCAAAATGTGATGCGCACCTGGGACATCTATTCGATGACGGTCCCGGACCGACGCACCAGCGGTATTGCATCAATTCCGCTTCCCTGAAGCGCGAGGACAAGTAGACCGCGCCACCGTGTTGACAGGTGACTATAGGCGCGGCAGAATGTGTCGCTCATCGATCGTGATCACTCTCCGCGCTGGGTATCACCCTCGGCGCGGAGTTTTGTTTTCAGGGAGCAGTCATCAACCCCAGCATGACGGGAGCGCTCTCGTTGCCGTATCGATCCACGGCCGAAACTGCTATTTCATCCGCCATAACGCCGCCGGCAATCCGCGGAAGCATGTAGAAGCGCTGGAGCCCCGGAAGGACTTCAGTCGTCCAGTCCGTTCCAACGCGTGTCCTGACCAGCCAGAGCCAGGTCGGTTCCGCGCCCTGAGGTTGGAGTGACACAGTGCTCGCGCCGGTTGCGGCGTCGCGACCAACGCGCACGATCGGCGAAAGAGGCGGAATGCTGTCCAGCCAGGTGGATGCCGGCACCAACGTTTTGCTCGCGTACGGGCCGGCCACGAGTTTCTCCGGCAGGCTGTCTCTTCCGAACATGAACGAGCGCATGCTGAAGTAGACGTTGCCCGTCGCTCCGTGCTGCGCGCGCGTGATCGAGATCTGATCGAGCAGCTCCTGCGCGGGCCATCCAGTTTGGGCGCCCGTAACTTTATCGAGGTAGTTGCCCGGCCAGATATGCCTGCCCTTCGCGTTCTGTTCGACCCACCATTGCAGCAGAACGGGGTAGCTCAGGTCGGGGCGCGTGGTCGGCCAATAGAGCTGCGGCGTGAAGTAGTCCGCCCATCCATTCACGAGCCACTTTCTCGAGTCTCCGTATAGCTCGGCGTAGGAATCAAAACCTCCAATCTGCGGGGGATTACCCGGACGCCACACACCGAATGGGCTGATTCCGAATTTCACCCACGGCTTTGCGGCCTTGATCCGGACGTACACCTGGTAGATCAGGCTGTCGACATTGGCTCGGCGCCAATCATCCCTCGAAAGTGTTCCGCCCGATCTGAGATATTTCCGCCAGCTTTTCGCGTCCGGAAACTCGATGGT
>JBGPHO010000085.1:0-9570 GCA_041484425.1 Gemmatimonadaceae bacterium | reverse complement strand
GCCGGCGTCGACGCCGTCGAATCCCAGATCATCCAGCAGACGCAGCACCACTTCCTTTGCCTTGGGATCGTCACCGGCGATTGGAAGCGCGATGCGCCCTGCTTCGCCTTTGGGGCGTCCACGCTCGAGAAGGTGTTTTGCATAGATGTTGTTGAACGCTTTGACCACTGGTCGACCGAGTTGCTGCGCGACCCACCGGCTCTCCGTCGTACCAGCCTCGATCGCGTCGATGCGCCCATCGCGCTGTTGTGGATAGTAGTTGCCGGTGTCGACCACGACTGTGCCGGCCGGAACGCCTGCGAACAGATCCTTCGGCAATGCGGGAACATTCTTCAGCGGAATCGTCACTATCACCACGTCCTTTCCACGAGCTGCGTCACTGACTGTGACCGCCTTGGCGCCGGTCTCCTTCGCCAGAGCGGTGAGCGTCTCGGGTCCACGCGAGTTGGCGACGGAGACATCGTGACCCAGCGCCCGAAGCCGACGGGTGAGGTTGCCGCCGATGTTGCCTGCGCCGATGATGCCGATCTTCATGGCTACTCCTGTGCGAGCGGTTTTTCGAAAGCAAGGTCGCCCGTCAGAAGTTCTGACTAGCCTGCGTTCGGGACACTAGCGCCAATGCGCTGCTTCCATCGTGCCGCGCCGACAATCGAAAGTAATATGAGATAGACAGTGGGCGTGGCTCCCCATCCCATTGGTCCACCGGGATGGATGAGCAGTGTCAGCAGAGCACCCATCATCACAATCCAGAGTAGAAGCGCCCCGTAGAACGCGACCCTGGGGATTAGAAGGCCGATAGCGCCGAGCACTTCGGCGATCCCGACAACCATGGATAGCCACGATGGGTAGCCCCAGCCGACGAAGAGCGACTGCCAGTGATCGGGTTGCATAAACTTCGACACCCCGGCGATTCCGATGCCGAGGGCGATCACGATCGTGGCGATCCAGAGAGCGATCCCGCGTGAGCGGCTCTTCCAATCTGTGCGCTGTTGCATGGCCGTCGGTATCAGAGGTGGTTCTTCCGGGCAGATCGCTGCTAGATTTGGCTGAGGACAAACCCCGTATAACATAAGACAGCCTTATATCACTGGTCAATGACTCTTCCTGAGCTTACCCATTTGCAGTTCCTCGTCGTGTCGCAGCTGCTGCGCGGCACGGCGCGCGGGCGTGACTTGCGCACCCGCCTGAAGGACGAAGGCGTCCGTCAGAGCGGTCCGGCGTTCTATCAGATGATGGCTGCACTCGAGGACGGTGGCTTCGTCTCCGGGTGGTATGAGCAGCAGATAGTGGACGGTCAAATCATACGGCAGCGCCATTACAAAGTGCTCGCGAGCGGGAGAAACGCATGGGAGGGGTCGCGCAACTTCTACCTCCGTGTGAGCAGTCAGCGTCGAACCGGCCTCGCGCATGGCAGCTACTGAGGTGATTCTTCGCGCTCTCGCGCGTGTCTTGCCAAGCGAGTTCCGCGAACGGGTCTACGAGCCGGCACTGTCGGACCTCGAGTTCGAGGAAGCGCGCTCAGGCGCAGCAGGCCTCGCCCGATGGCTTCCACGCGCTGTCTTCGTTGGCGAGTGCCTGCGACTCGGAATCCCTCAGCTCGTTTGGCGTCGCGGCCGCCCGACCCGCTTTGCCACTGCCCTGCTTGCTGTTATTGTCCTCGCGGCATTGGTGATTCAGCGAATCAACTATGCGGCGTCCGACACGCGATTGAACCAGCGATCCTTACACAGAGCGGCCCATACTTCGAGGGAACCGAGCTCATGATACTCAGAATGCTTTACGTCCGCGCCGGTGCCGCCTGTGTCTTCGTGGCAATCAGCGCCGCGCCCGCGCAATCGCAGGGCTATCCGTTCAGCCAGCGAGGTAGCGTGACGCAGATGGTCGCGTTCACCGAGATCTCTGTCGCGTACGGACGCCCGGTGGCGCGCGGACGCGCGTTGTTCGGCGCGCTGGTCCCGTGGGACAGCATCTGGCACCCGGGCGCGGATTCAGCCACGCGCGTCAGGTTCAACCGAGGCGTTTTGATCGAAGGAAGACCACTGCACGCCGGCGAGTATTCGTTGTGGCTCATTCCCCACGAGGCCGGGCCGTGGACCGTCATCTTCAGCCGTGCCGCGCACGTGTTTCACAAGCCGTATCCCGGCGCCAAATTCGACGTGCTGCGCGTGGATGTGACCCCGGAGCAGGCTTCGCAAATGGATTCTTTCGCGATCTATTTCCCGATGGTGCTTCGTGACGAAGCCGTGCTGCAGCTCCACTGGGGAACGACCGCCGTACCATTGCACATCAAGGCACCGTTCCGGCCGCATCGGTGAAGCCCGCTTGGTCGTCCTCGTTTGACGCTGAGCTGCCGGCACTTCATTGCTTGCAAGGGCACGACGTTTGGCGGAACAAGTTTCAATGAGCCGAATGCCACCAAAACCTTTGCCAGAGCCGGGCTGCCGTGGCCCGTCAGGGGACTCACCACAATTGATGGTCATTTCGCGGACAGTGGAGTCACATATGCGGGTGTAGACTATAGATTTCGGGTCTTCTACATTCTGCTCCTCAAAAACATGACAACTGTCGAGGCACTTCCGCGGATCATTCAGGGCGGGATGGGCGTAGCCGTATCTGACTGGAGGCTCGCCCGCGCCGTGTCGCTCATCGGCCAGCTGGGCGTCATCTCCGGAACCGCTCTCGATTCGGTTCTCGTGCGGCGTCTCCAGGACGGGGACGTTGGCGGCCACATGCAGCGGGCCATGAAGTGTTTTCCGATCGTCGGCGTCGCCGACCAAGTCCTGAAGCGCTACTTCGAGCCGGAAGGACGACGGGCGGATCAGCCCTACAAGCTAGCCCCGATGTATAGGCAGCGGGTGAGTGTGGAACGACAACAGCTCACGATGCTGGCGAACTTCGTCGAGGTTTTTCTTGCCAAGGAAGGCCACGGCGGACCGGTAGGGATCAACCTGCTGACCAAGGTTGAGATGCCGAACCTCGCTTCCCTGTACGGCGCGATGCTGGGCGGTGTGGACTACGTCCTCATGGGAGCGGGCATCCCCCGTGAGATTCCGGGTGTCCTCGACGCATTCGCGGAGCATCGTGCTGCCACGATTCGCTTCGACGTCGTCGGACTCGCGGCGGGGGAATCCGAGGTGCTATCCTTTGATCCGCAGGAGTACGGCGTCACGGATCTCACGCCCCTGACGAGGCCGCGCTTTCTCCCGATAGTTTCGGCAAGCTCGCTGGCGACGACGCTCGCGCGGAAGGCGAACGGGCGGGTCGACGGATTCGTAGTGGAAGGGCCCACGGCGGGCGGCCACAACGCGCCCCCTCGCGGCGAACCGCGGTACAACGAGCGCGGAGAGCCGGTGTACGGCGAGCGCGATGCCGTGGACCTCGCAAAGTTGCGTGATCTCGGCCTCCCCTTCTGGATCGCGGGCGGTGCCGGCTCACCGCAGCGGTTGCGCGAAGCGCTGGAAGAGGGTGCGGCCGGCATTCAGGTCGGAACGCTGTTCGCTTATTGTGAGGAATCGGGATTCGCCCCCGAGCTCAAGCGCGAAGTGATCGAGCATGCCACCCGCAATGAGGTGGACGTGATGACCGATCCGCGCGCCTCGCCGACCGGATACCCTTTCAAAGTGGTCGAGTGGTCGACCGATGGGGAGGAACATCCGCCGCGCGAGCGGACATGTGACCTTGGCTATTTGCGCACGGCCTACAAGCGACCCGACGGACGCATCGACTACCGATGCTCAGCCGAGCCGGTGGAAGACTACGTGCGAAAAAGCGGCACGATCGAGGAGACCGTGGGGCGCAGGTGTCTCTGCAACGCGCTGCTCGCGAACATCGGACTCCCACAGCTGCGCGCCAATGGAGAGACGGAGCCGCCACTGCTCACGAGTGGCGATGACCTCGAGACGATTTCCAATTTTCTCGCCGGTCGCACGACTTACACCGCTGCCGACGTCATCAGCTACCTGCTCGAGGAATAGCTGGCGTGGCGTTGCCCGCGCATCATCGCCGTGGGCGCTCGCGACGGAGTGCTTCTTCGTCTAAGACCGCGAGCCCTCTCGCCGGGGTTTCTCTGGCGACGGTGGGAGTAGCGAACTCGGGCCGGTCAACTTGGGGAAGTCCAAGAA
The DNA here is from genome assembly GCA_041484425.1 of Gemmatimonadaceae bacterium. GTDB lineage: Bacteria > Gemmatimonadota > Gemmatimonadetes > Gemmatimonadales > Gemmatimonadaceae > UBA4720. Next base: position 5,449 of record JBGPHO010000085.1, on the reverse strand, counting down.
GCGCCCGCGCTCTGTTCAGCGCGTCGTCGATGTTCCCGAACAGGTTCTCCTCCCCGATCTCATCCAGCACCGCCGAACGCCCAATCGCTATGAGCGGCTGCGTGTGCACGTCGGAGAGCAGCACGACTGTTCCCTCTTTCCTCGTCCGATGCACGACGTCCTTCAATGCGTGCATCGCCGTGGAATCGATGGAGGGAACGTTGCGCAGGCGAATGATCAGCACCTTCGGCTTACCGGCGATCTGGCCGAGCGTGTCCTTGAACGTTTCGGCGGCGCCAAAGAAGAACGGCCCATTGATCTCGAAGACCTCGACGCCCGCCGGCACCACGCGCCGCATAACAGCATTCGGATCTGTGGCGTAAGGATCGTCGTCGTCTTCCAGCTCGCGGGTGATAGCGTTGACGTTCGTCACTTGAGCCATGCGCCGCATGAAAAGGAACGCCGAAGCCACCATTCCCACCTCGATCGCCACTGTCAGATCTACGAGAACGGTCAGCAGGAATGTTGCGATGAGCACCAGAACATCGCTCTTTGGCGCGGTGAACTCTGCGACGAACGTGTGCCACTCGCTCATGTGGTATGCAACGACGACCAGGATCGCGGCGAGGGTCGCCATCGGAATGAGGCCCGCCCAACGGCCGAAGAACAGCGTTATGACAAGCAGCGTAAGCGCGTGGACGATGCCTGCTACCGGCGTGCGTCCACCATTCTTTACATTCGTGGCAGTGCGAGCGATCGCGCCCGTCGCCGGAATTCCGCCGAAGATCGGCGAGGCGATGTTTGCTATTCCTTGCGCAACGAGCTCCATGTTCGAGCGGTGGCGGCCGCCGATCATGCCATCGGCTACGACCGCGGACAGCAGAGACTCTACGGCAGCGAGCATCGCTATCGTGAACGCCGGTCCAACGAGCGCGGTCGTCTGGGCAAGCGAAACGTGCGGCAGCGCTGGGTGAGGGAACGACGCGCTGATGCTTCCAAAGCGGCTGCCGATCGTCTCGACCGGCCAATGCAATGCGTGCGCAACCGCGGTGGACACCAACAACGCGACAAAGGGTCCCGGGATGCGCCTGCTGAACCGCGGCCAGATCAATATGATCGCCAATGCCAGCACGCCCACGGCAACGGCATACGGATTCACCGAGTGTGCGTTTCCGATCAGCGCCTGCCACTTCGCGACAAAATCCGCGGGCACTGCATTCATATGCAGGCCGAAGAAATCCTTGACTTCACTCGAGAGGATGATGATCGCGATGCCGCTCGTAAATCCCACAACGACGGGGTGCGGCACGAACTTTATCACGGCGCCGAGTCGAACCGCCCCGATCAACACGAGGAAGATCCCCGCCATGAAAGTCGCCACTGCCAATCCGTCGTAGCCGTAGCGCTGCACGATCCCGTAAACGATCACCACGAATGCGCCGGTCGGCCCACCGATCTGCACGCGCGAGCCACCAAGAGCCGAGATGATGAATCCCGCGACTACAGCGGTCCACAGGCCGCGCTCCGGCGTGACACCGCTAGCGATCGCAAAAGCGATCGCTAGCGGGAGCGCAACAATCCCAACGATGATCCCGGCCGTCAGATCGGAAGTGAACTCGGCGCGGGAATACGACCTCAGGGTCGTGAATAACTTCGGGACGAGCAGAGAAAGCTCTTTATCTAACGGAGAGTCGAGCCGGTAAACTGCCGCAAGCAATCACGTACGCGACCGCGCGCAAGAAGTCTAATTCACACACGCGGGAGGTGAACCTCTTTTCCGAGGGCGAAGCCGTTTCATTTTCGACAACTCTCCCCCCGATCGAAGCGCATGGGATTCGATGGCGGTGCCGATCACCCCACCAAGCGCGTCGAGAAAGGCACGCTCATCGATCGAGAGGCGGAGAGTCGTGCTACTCTGCACTGTGAGGATGCCGAGCGGCGTTGGTTGCTGTGGGGAGAAAATGAAGACATGCACCCGATCGACCGCTCCCTCAGTGCGGAGAACATCCAGCGCCGCTTTGTGGTCGGAGAGTTGGATGAGCTCAACACGAGCATCGGTCGTCGCGACCTGCAAGGCGGAATCCGCGCCATCCGCCTCGCGCGGCGATGGCGCGTTCCCGTCGGTCCACCGAGCGCGGGCAACGACAACCCACGGGTCAGAGGCGAACTGCAGAATGTCGCAATGCTCGACGTTGAGTCTGCGGACTACGAGCGCCGCGACCGCCGCCAGCTTCGGATCAACACTGCCGGCGATGGCAGCCTGCAACAGCTCGGCAGCCTCTCGGCGCGCCTGCAGTCGTCGTTCATCCCGTTGCGCTTCGAGGTCGCTGAAACGCTGGAGCCTGCGCGCACCGGGCAACGAAGCCCCCGGCGTCTCAGCGGGCGGAGTCGCAAGCATGCCCGTACCGGTTAGCGAATCCGTTCCCACGTGCATCTCCGTGTCTGCCCCATCTGGTATGTTGTACACTTGTTCAATATACCTGTTATTGAACGGACGGTCAACAACGTGTTGGTTGCGGCAAGTGGGGGGGCGGCCGTATTTCCAAGTAGCGCCCACAGTGTTATTCAGCTTTGTCCGCCGTTCGATGTTTTGCCGTTTGGCAATGGCCTCTTCCCCCAAGAACAGTGCAGCTGACACTCCGTCAGACCGCGAGCTATCTGGGAGTCAACGACACAACAGTTCGCCGCTGGATCAACCAGCGAGGCCTGCCGGCCCACTCGGTTGACGAGCAGATGTACTTCAACCCGATCGAGCTGTGGGAGTGGGCCGTCGAAGCCGGAGTGCCGGTTTCCCGCGCGCTGCTCGAAGACGCGCGCCGATCACCCGACGAAGTCCCGCCACTGGCGGAGCTGCTGCGCGAGGGTGGGATCTTTCATGACGTGGAAGGCGGGACGAAGCACCAGATCCTGGCGGCATTTGTTGAGCGCCTGCCGCTTCCTCCGGAACAGGACCGCCGATTCCTGCTTGAAGTTCTCGAAGCACGGGAGGCTCTCGGTTCTACTGGGATTGGGGATGGAATCGCCATTCCACATGTACGGAATCCGATCGTACTCCACGTCGCTCGCCCATTTCTGACGCTCTGCCTGTTGCGTGATCCAGTGGAATTCGGGTCGGTGGACGGTAAACCGGTGCATGCGCTATTCATGGTCGTGAGTCCCACCGTGCCGATGCACCTGCGAATTCTCGCGCGTCTCGGCTTTGTCCTGCGCGATAGTTCACTGCGGCAAATGCTTGGCTCGGGCGCAGACGCCGGTCAAATCCTCGATCGTCTGGACTTCATCGAGAAGTCGCGCAACACGGGCTCGTTCCAGACGCAGCCCCGAGAGCCGGCGGAATGATTCTCCTGCTCGGCGGACTTTCCCTTCTCGTGGCGGCCGCGTTGGCGGTGATCAGCATGCGCAACCATCGGCGCGGCAATACGGTGTTCGCCACGTTGGTGGTCGCGGGCTGCGGTCTTGGTCTCGTGCCCGCGGTCCAGGTTCTTTATTCCGGATCGGCCATCAGCTCCGCATTCGGGAGCACGCTCCCGGGCGGAGATTGGATCATCGGCATCGATCCTCTCTCGGCGGTGTTCCTGATCGCGCTGTTCGGCGTAGGTGCTGCAGCAGCCGTGTACGGAGTCGGCTACATGGCGTTCGACTCACGCACGCCGGCGTGGCCATCTCACGCGATCTTCGCGCTGGAGCTGGTCGCATTGGCGCTGGTAGTGTGCGCGCAGGCGATCATGCCGTTCATGGGAGCCTGGGAGCTGATGGCAATCGGCTCATTGCTCCTCATCCTCACGGAGTACCACCACGCCGAGGCGCGCCGAGCAGGGTTGATCTACATCTGCGCCACGCACGTTGGAACGCTGGCGCTGTTCGCAATGTTCGCGGTGCTGGCGCGCACAGGCAGTGATTGGTCCTTCGCTGCGCTCGCGACGAACACAACGAGCCCAGGCGGCGCGCGGATAGCAGTGCTTGCGCTTGCTCTCCTCGGGTTTGGCGTGAAGGCTGGGTTTTTCCCGCTGCATTTCTGGCTGCCGCCGGCCCACGCCGCGGCGCCGTCTCATATATCCGCTCTTTTGTCCGGCGTCGTCATCAAGGTCGGGATTTACGGACTGCTGCGGGTGATCACGCTCGTCGGGCCTCCGCCAGCCTGGTGGGGATGGCTCGTGCTCGGGCTCGGTCTGTCGTCCGCGGTGCTCGGCGTACTGTGGGCGCTGGCACAGCATGATATCAAACGCTTGCTCGCGTATCACAGCGTCGAGAACATCGGAATCATTCTGATGGGATTGGGCGCTGGAGCGCTGGGAACCGCATATGGCCACCCGTCGCTGGCGATCCTCGGATACGCCGCGGCGCTGCTGCATACGCTCAATCACGCGCTTTTCAAGAGTATTCTTTTCCTTGGCGCTGGCGCTGTGTACCGGCTGACGGGCACTCGCAACATGGAGGAGCTTGGCGGATTGGCGCGGCGCATTCCGCTGACATGGCTGGCGTTCGCCGTGGGATCAGCGGCTATCATCGGCGTGCCACCCCTCAATGGCTTCGTGAGCGAATGGCTTGTGTTTCAGACCCTCTTTCGTGCCGGTTTTTCCGCAGATGCCCTGCGCATCGCTGTGCTCGCCGTGCCGGGTCTGGCGTTAGTGGGCGGATTGGCGCTTGCCTGCTTCGTCAAGGTAGGCGGAGTTGTCTTTCTCGGCACGCCTCGAACGCCTCGCGCTCTGACCGTATCGAAGCCGGGTCTGCTGCTGGATGGTCCGCCGCTCGTACTCGCAGCTGTGTGCGTGTTCATCGGATGCCTCCCCGTGCTGGTCCTTCCGCCAATGTTGATCGCGGGAGGATTCGTGGCGGGGGTGAAAGTGCTGCCACCGGAAGCCAGAGCGATGGCAGCGGCGGTAGGCGCGAGAGAGATTTCCATATTGGCGGCCGTTTTGGCGCTTACGGCCGCGGGAACCTGGCTGATCGCGCGGCAACTGCGCAGAGCCGCTCCGGTGCGGCAATCCGAAACATGGAGTTGCGGATATCCGCTGCCAAGCGCGCGCATGCAATACACCGCTTCCTCGTTCGCCGCTCCGCTGCTCGAAATCTTCGGCAAGTTGAGCAGAATCCGGACGCATAGAGGCGCCAGCGTCTTTCATTCCGAACCGGTCGATCTGGTTCTGGATGGCGCGGTTATACCGTGGTGGGGAGTCATCGAGCGCGCCGCGCTTCGGCTCCGCCCCCTTCAGCAAGGGCGCCTGAGCCGCTACTTGATGTACGTGATCAGTACGGTCGTGGCTCTGCTCGCATATCTGCTCGTACGCGCGGGCGGCCGGTGAAGCCGGCGCCGGAATTCATGATGCGCGCGGCAACGCTCGTGTTCGTCATGCTGCTCGCGCCCCTCATCCCGGGCATCGCCAGCCGGACTCGGTCGATTCTCACGGCACGGCGTGGCGCGCCCGTGTGGCAACTCTATTCAGATCTGTGGAAGCTTCTTCGCCGCGGC
>JBGPHO010000084.1:0-9638 GCA_041484425.1 Gemmatimonadaceae bacterium | reverse complement strand
ATCGGCACGTTGCGCCACGGCTTGTCCTGGAGCACGGTGTAGTTGCCGACGACCGTCGTCATCAGGTACGTCGATGAGGGCTTGTCGAGAACCCAGTGCCACTCGATGCTGTCGCCCACTGCGCGCGATCCGGCGAGGCGGCCATTGGAGAGAGCGCGCTCGCCCTTGGCGGTCCAGATGTAGAACTCCCAGGTTGTCTTGTCGTTCGGGAAATCGTAGGTCGGAACCCAGTAGTGATTGTCTTCGGTCTCACCCTGTGTCCAGACGATGTGCTTGGCGGGCCTGAAATAGGCGCCCTTGGTGCGATTGGCGCCATCGTATTCGATGGTGATCGATGTCGTTTGCTCGGAGCGCAATGGCGTCGCGAGGTGCACCGTGAGTGCGTGTCCGTCGTAGTCGTATTTCAGCGCGGTGTTGCCGGCAGCGACGCTCTTGAATGTCATGTCGCCGGCATCGATCACAAGATTCGAGAGAGGCGTGGCACCGGGAAGTCTCGCGATGGTCAGGGTCGTCGTTCCAACGACCGCCTGACGCGGCCAGTCGAAGCGAATGATCGTCACCTGATGCTGAAGGTCGTAGCTCCGCACTCGCTCCGAATGGGAGACTCCGTCAGGTGGCGGGCCCCAGACGATCAGCGGTGCCTGCTGAAATGGGGGAACACGATCGACAGACGGGATCGAGTCCATCTGAAATGGAGGAAGAACCAGCGGCGGAGTCGGTCGCGGGATCTCTGGCGCAGGAGATGTCGACGGGGTGGATGTCGGCGTGCAAGCAACGATGAACGCGCTGGCCGCGACGCCCATCATGAATAGTCCTTTCATTTTTTATGCTGGAACAGGATGGATACGTTCGGATGATTCGGGGCAGCTGCGCAGCGTGCTCCGATCATATGCTATCTAACCAGCTAACCCGGCGGAAGGACGGGCACCAATGCGAAACGCGTTCACCATTATCGAGCTTATCGTCACGCTCTGCATTCTGGGTGTACTCTCCGCCATCGCCATGCCATGGATCGGCGAATTGCTCGACAGGGTCCACATTCGCGGCGCTGTGGTGGAGATCGAATCGACTTTCAGCGGCGCCCGACACATCGCGATCGCGCGGTCCGCGCAGGCGACGGTCGACATCGACACGGTGACTCAGACGATCTACGTCAGCGTTGGAGTCGACACGCTTCGAAAGCGGGAGATCGGAGAGGATCATGGAGTTCGGCTGTCGGCGACTCGTGTGCGGATGTCCTACTCGGCGACTGGCATGGGGTACGGCGCTGCGAACCTCAGCGTCTTCGTGCGACGGAACGCGTCCGTCGATACCGTTTTTGTGTCGCGACTGGGTCGCCTTCGGCATTGATCGATGCCGAGGGGGCGATGTCCACGGGACCAGGCTCGGATGCAACAGGAACCGCCAGATCCGACGTGGTCCCGAAATCGTAGCCCGGAACTGAGATCCGTGGTATCTGCTGCCCGATCATGCGCTCGATGGTGCGCACCATCGCGATCTCGTCGGGCGACATGAAGGTGTAGGCATCGCCGGTCGCCGCGGCGCGGCCAGTGCGACCGATGCGGTGCACGTAATCTTCCGGCTGCTGGGGCACATCGTAGTTGATGACGTGGCTGATGCCGGAGACATCCAGCCCGCGCTGCGCGATATCGGTAGCCACGAGCACTCGGATCTTGCCTGACTTGAAATCCTCGAGCGCGCGGGTGCGCTCACCCTGCGACTTGTCGGCGTGCATCGCCGTCGCCGCGATTCCCTGGTCCTCGAGGTGTCTGACGACGCGATCGGCTCCATGCTTGGTGCGGGTGAAGATGAGAACCGAGTCCATGTTCGCTTCCTTCAGCAGCTCGACCAGCAGCGTGCTCTTACGGTCGCGCGGCACCGGGTAGACGGCGTGCGTCACCGTGCTGGCCGCTTCGGAACGGCGTCCGACCTGCACGACTACCGGTTTCCGCAGATACTTCCGCGCCAGGGCTTCGACCTCGGGCGGCATCGTCGCGCTGAAGAGAAGCGTTTGGCGATAGGGCGGGATCTCGGCCACGATGCGATTGAGCTGGGGCGCGAACCCCATGTCGAGCATGCGATCCGCCTCGTCGAGAACCAGGACCTCGAGTTCGTCAAAGGAGACGTTCTGGCGCTCCATGTGATCGAGCAGGCGGCCAGGCGTAGCGACTACGACATCCACCCCATTCAGCAGCGCCTTGGACTGGGGCTCGATTCCAACGCCGCCGAAGATTGGGACAACGCGCAGGTCTGTGTACTTGCCGTACTTGCGGAAGCTCTCCTCCACCTGCGCGGCGAGCTCTCGCGTCGGAGTCAGGATCAGAACCCGAACGCGGTGGGCGGGCTCGCCGTTCTCGCCGGTGAGCGGAGTGCTGATCAGATTGTGAACGATTGGCAGGGTGAATCCGGCCGTCTTTCCGGTTCCGGTCTGGGCGAGACCAATCAGGTCCCGGCCCGCCAAAGCCAGGGGAATCGCCTGTTGCTGGATTGGCGTGGGATGCGTGTATCCGGCGTCGCGGACCGCGTGGAGCAGCTCGGGGGCGAGGGCGAGGTCGTCAAAGGAGAGTCCGGCCTCGGGAGTCGTTTCAATCATCTGCTTCTAATATACCCACAGGGGGGATGGCTTCGACGGAACTGCAACCGCGGAACTGCAACTATGCTTTCCACGCCTCCCGCCCGTTCAGTTGCGGTTGCGGTTGCAGTTGTTAGACACCCGCCCGGTGAAGAAGAGCGATCAACGCCTCATTCACCTCGTCCGGCGTCTCCTCAGTGATGATGTGCCCCGCGTCGGAAATCGCGCGCAGCACGATCTGTGGAAGGAGCCGAACGAAAATCCCCATCCCATCGGCGGGCAGCATGTGATCCCTACTGCCCCAGAGGGCGACGGCCGGAAGATTGACCGCGACGAGCTGCCGGTGAGCCGCCGCGCTCCAGTCGTAGTTGTGCAGCAGCTCGCGCATCGCGAGCGCGAATTCCGGGAACTGCGACGGCGCGAGGTACTCCAGCACATCGCGCTCCGTAAAATGCCCGCGTTTTCCGTAAACCCTCATCAGCGCGAGCTTCACGATCACCCGCGGCTTTATCTGTCGAATTATCGGCGTCAGCGTGACGGGAGTTAGAAAGCGGTACAGCCCCATCAGGGGCACGCCTCTGAGTCCGACGGGAGAAAGCAGACCGAGGCACCGGGCGCGCTCGGGATATCGCGATGCGAAATGGTAGATGAGGGATCCGCCAAGCGAATGCCCTACGAGCGCCGGCCGCTCGAGCCCCAGCGCGTCGAGGATGTCGAGCAGGTGCTCTACCAGCGACTCGATCGTGTACTCTTCGCTCGCGAGCGGCTTGTCGGACAATCCGTGGCCTTTTAGCTCCACGGCAATCGCGCGAAATCCGGCTTCGACCAGCGCCGGCATGTTGCGGTGAAACGTGTAGGCGCTGCAGCCCCAGCCGTGAACGAGCACCACTGGTGGTGAAGTCGGATTGCCTCGTTCGACCACGCGAATCTTTATGCCCGAGCGAAGGCGCGGAAAACTCACGCGGTATGCCGGTTCATCTGCGGGGAACATCTCGCCGGGGCTGAGATTGTTCCGGTGACCGGACCCGATCATTAGATCAGATTAATTCGATTTCTCGGCCAAGAAGTTTTCCGATGAGGCCGATTCGGAAGGTGACGTCGGCCCATTTCGATTCCGGGGTGACGCCGTCGTCGAGAGGGAAGGTGGACCACGCCCATTGATGGGTCGTCGTCGGCCGCTCCGTTCCCTTGTGCGGATGCCACACGCCATTGCGGTCGCGATCGTCGGCGAATCTCTCGTAGAGCTTCATCCAACCCTCGTTGCGGCGGAGGAAGTTGAGACGCGCCATCGTCTCGAGCCACACCAGTGCGAACGGGACATCCGCCTCGACAGCGTTCCGGTGCGGCAGGACGTCACCCATAATGAGGTGAGGCTGCGGCACCATTTTCTTTCCGAAGAGCTGGATTGTCTCCTGCCGCGGGAGCGGCTGCGTGATCCAGTCGTAGATGCGCTCCACACCGCTGAAGTGCTCGTGCCGGAAGATCGGCATGTGCGCGAGCATCGTCAGGGTATAAATCGAGGGCGGCGCGGATTCCGGCGCAAGCACGTGGGTGTTGCCGACTCGCATCCACGGCTTCTCGCCAAGCGGCGAATTGAGGTAGGAGACCGTGCGCTCGAGAATTCGGCGCGCCGCGCCACGCAGTCGCGGATCGTTCTCGTATCCCATCTGCGCGAGCGTCGCGGCCGCGGCTTCGCGGAAGATGCCGCGCGTGCGCCGAACGATGTCATCATCCCTCGCCCTCGTGCCGAGCTCGAAAGTGAACGCAGGATCGTTGTCTTCGGCGAGCAGTCGGAAAAGAATCCGGCGAGCGAGGACGAGGGGCGGTGACTCACGACTCCAGCCGTACTCTGCAAGGCGTCGAACCGCTGGAATCGTTCCGATGTTGGCGAAGTCGGTCGCGTGTCGCCCGGGAAGTGAAAGAACCGACTGATTCCACATGCCATCGCGGGACTGTGTCACGGCGAGTCTGATGGCGGGCCGGTGCGAGTATGGAAGCCAATCGAAGTCGGGCGAAGCCGGGTCGGCGCTGCGCGCGACCTCGGTCATTGCCCGGTACTTGATCGGCGCGGACGCGTGCTCAAGCAGCCAGCTCAACGGAAAAGAGATTGGCTCCGGGGCGGGCGCTGCTGGTATCGTTTGGGTTGGTTCGGCGATGGTACTCGGTGCAGTCACAGGCGGCGCTCGGCACGCTGAAAGGAGCAATACTCAAAGCCGGCGAACTAGGTGAGCCGCCGGCAAGCGGGAAGAATAGCACGATTTCGGTCCCGCGCCTAGTGGCAGCACGCTAAATCGTTGCGGTTTATGAGTTTAGATCAAGAGCAGCTGAACATGCTGCCTGCTGATGGCGTCTCGACGCCCTAAGCCTTGTGGCTATCAGCGTTGGTCAGCGATCAGGGGTCAGCAAGTTCGTTTAGAGTTGCCGTAGTGCCCCAACCTTTTCCCCCGCTTGCGAGTATTACTGTTGCGACGGCACCCCGCCGTCGAACACGTATCTAAGGAGAGAAGGATGAAGGCTATTCGCATCGCCACACTGGCTGCTGCCCTCTGCGTTGGCATGACATCGGTCGCCGCAGCCCAGGGCGTTCCACCTCAGGGCCAGGGCGAAATGCGCCGTGGCGGCGGAATGGGCGGAATGCTGCTCAAGGACATCACCTTGACTGATGCACAGAAGGATCAGATCAAGACGATCCGTGAGAAGTACATGCCGCAGCAGTTGGAGCTTCGCAAAGCGGCTCAGGCCACTGGTGCCCCGCCGGACGACGCGACCCGCGCCAAGATGATGGATCTCCAGAACAAGCAGGCCGCTGAGATCCGCGTCATCCTCACCGCCGATCAGCAGGCGACGTTCGACAAGAATCTCGCCGAGATGAAGTCACGTATGGACGCTCGCCGCAACGGCAGCAACTAAGCTCCTGCTACGACCGCGGCTCCAGGGCCGCGAGCGTATAGTTGCTCTTCGGGTTCCAGAGGATCCAGCTCTGGAACCCGTTGTCGTATCCGGCCTTCTTCTGGGCTCGAATCTGCGCCGCTCCATAGCGCGGAGGGCCGAGCGTAAAGTCCTGGTACCACGGGATGATGAGAGCGGCGTTGGGGACGGAATCACTCCGGGCGATAGCGTCCTTGAGTGCGTGATCGACGGTCTGGTATGGATGCGCGTTGGGATTGCGAAGCTTGTAGGTGCCACGCGCGAAGTGCGACGGATAGATCATCGGCAGCACGACATCGACCTGATCGACGAACATCTCCCACTGCTGGCCAATTCCCATATCGGTGGTGTCGGTCGCGGTCAGCCCGAACACATCCGCGGTAACGCGAATGCCTTGCGGCTTTAGCGCAGCGCGAACGAAACCGAGCTGATCGCGAATTACTTGCGCGCGTGAGCGGCCGTTCGCCAGTGGATAAACGGTCTCGTTGATCAGCCGCCTCTCGTCGGGAAAGCGCACGTAGTCGAACTGGACTTCGCTGAAGCCGACTTCGTAGGCCTCGCGCGCAAGATCGGCGGCGTATTGCCAGACATCCCGCTGGTGCGGATCGAGCCACGGGTTGCCATTCTTGTCGAGCCACGGCTTGAGATCGGATTTCCGCTTGATCGCGAGATCCAGCTTCTTCTGCGCGAGGAGCGGATCCTTGGCGACCACGATCCGCGCGATCGGGTAGATGCCGTGCGCCGACATCGTGTCGAGGACGGCGCGCAGCTTCGAGCGCGACATCCAGTGGCCGTCGGCGGTGTCGGCGCCGATTTCGCGCGCCAGCGGCACGCTCGACCGATAAAGCACGAATCCGCGGTCATCCTTCACGTCGATGACGAGAGCATTGATCTCGGTCGTCCTGGCGACCACGATCAATCGATCGAGCTTGCTACCGAGCGCCGCCCATCGATTCACATAGAGGCCGCGGAGCGTGTCGGGAGTCGGAACGTGAGCCACAGGCACGACCGGATCAGCTCGCTCCGGTGTGGACGATGCGGTCCGCTTGCCGCGCGATGCCGCCAGCGAATCGCTGATCCGAAATCCCGCGTCCCCACGCTGCTGGCAGGCGAGCGAAAGGAAAAAGAACGCGATCGTTCCAGTCCGTGCCGTATTCATCATCTTTGGTGTCGTGGAGGCGCGATGCGCCCGAAGTCAGAGCGCGTTCAGCTCGGCGTTGGCATCGGAGAGGTAACCCATCTCCCTCACCACGCTCTGTGCCTGCTGAGTGACCATGGTGAGCCCGGTCGGCTGGGCGTTGAGACCGCCCGTGCGGAAGCGCACCAGCTCCAGGCGCATCGACCTGAGGAGCTGTCGGCAGTTGTCCAGCTTCTCCTGGGCCTCCTTTTTCTTGCGCGCGATCTCCGCGATGGCGCGCCGCTGGCGCCGCAGCATCGCGAGACGGCGGACGCGCCCCTCGCTGGCGTTGTAGTCGAGCGGATTGGCCTGCGATTCGAGCGTCGTTATCTCCCTCTCGACACCTTCGGGCGTCTCGCGGCCGGCGCTGCGATCCATGTCGGAAAGCGTTAGCGCGAGCTGCTGCACCCTTCTGAACACGGCGTCGGCTGATGCCGCGACTTCGGGAATCTGTTCTCTCTCATCGGGCGGCATGTTGAGAAGCTGGCGATGGATCTCGCGATGATCACTTTCCGCTTCACGAATGGCGGATCCGTACCGCGAGTCCGCGAATGGTGCGGGCGATCCAGCGGGAATCGGGCTGAGGCTCGTCGTCGGGCCACCCACCCTCGGGTAAGGCTGGAACGGCTGCATCGTTGGAAACTGAGAAATCGGCGAGAACAGTCCCTGCCCCCGCGCTCGTGCCCGCGCTCGAACTTCCGCGCGCTTTTTGTCGTCGAAGAGCGCGCGAGCGTCGTCGATCGTCTCGGCGGCGACATCGAAGATCAGTCGGTCGCGCGGCTGACGAAACACGTCACGCCAATCGTAACCCGCGGCCCAGAGCTTCGAGTACTTGAATGCGAGGGCCACGGTCCAGATGACCGTGAGTGCGATGAAGTCGTGATTGGAGAAGAGCGAGATCGGAACTAGGATCGCGTTTACCGCGAGGTAGGGCGCGAGCTTGCGCCGGAAGGAGACGACCATCGGCGCGTTCCACTTGCTCAGCTCTTCCGGGCTCGGCTGGGACGGCGTGTACGGCGACTGCGTCGGCGGCGTGTAGCGGTCCCGGAGCGGCTCGGTGATTTCGCGCTCGCGCGCACTGATTCGCGTTCCCGCCGTGGACGCGGCCGCCGAAGCGCGCGTCGCCAGCGTGGGCATCGAGCCGCCGTCGAGAGCCACCGCGAAAGCGGCCGCGTTCGGGAAGCGATCGGCCGGATCCTTCTCGAGACACATCATGACGGCGCGCGAGAGATCCTGCGGCAGGTCGGGCCAGCGCTCGTCCACTGGGATCGGCTTCTCGGAGAGATGCTTCACCAGCATGGAAGGCGTGTTATTGGCGACGAATGGAGGCTGACCGCACAGCATCTGATAGCCGACGACGCCGAGTGAGTAGAGATCGCTGCGACCATCGATAGCGCTGTCACCGGCAGATTGCTCGGGTGACATGTATGCCGGAGTGCCGATCGCCATACCCGTCGCGGTGAGCCGCGAATCGCCGCTGTCGGTCAGCGCGCGCGCGATGCCGAAATCCGTCACCATGGCGCGACCCGTCTCTTCATCGATGATGATGTTGTCCGGCTTTATATCCCGGTGGATGACGTTGCGGTTGTGCGCGTACGCCAGCGCATCGGCGACTTCGCGCAGTATGCGCCGCACTTCCACCGGCGCGATCGGACCGTGCTGCTGGAGCCGCTGGCCGAGGTTGTCGCCCTTGATGTACGCCATGACGAAGTAGACGAGATTGTCTTTTTCTTCGACGGTGTAGATCGGAACGATGTTCGGGTGATTCAGCTGGGCGGCGGTCTCCGCCTCCCGCAGAAACCGCTGCCGGATGTCGGCGCGGAAGCTCAGCTCCGGCGGCAGCACCTTGATCGCGATCTCGCGCTTGAGACGCCTGTCCCGGGCGCAGTACACGATGCCCATACCGCCACGACCGACCTCGGTCTCTAGCTCATAGTTTGCAGAGAGGACCTGAGCCACATGTGTGCCGAGCTCGTCGGTTGGACTAATTGGCATTTGGCCGCGTCAATTCAGCAGGTCCTGCGTTGCGATTCGTGCCGTGCTGGCGTAAATCCACGAGAGCAAAAGATGCAGTAAGGGAGGGCTCTGGAGTAGTATCTAAATAAGAATCTTGTCTTCGGAATGACAATGGCACAGCGACAAACATTACCTGTTCTCCCTTTAAGGGGGACTGTGATTTTCCCGGGTCTTACCCAGCCGATAGCGGCTGGCCGGCCTTCAACCCTCCGTGCGATCGAGGCTGCCCTCAAGAGCGACCGCCTGGTATTTGCGGTCGCGCAGCGCGACAACACCGAGGAGCCAACCGCGGACATCCTGTATTCGATGGGCGTCATTGCGCGCATCGGCCAGATTCAGCGTGGGCTTGGCGGCGTACAGCTTCTGTTGCAAGGCGAGCAGCGCGCGACGGCGCTTCAGTATTCGACCGCGGACGGATATCTGAGCGCTGTAACCGTTCCGGCCGAGGAGATGACTCCTCAAACTGAAAACGATCCTGCGTTCACAGCGTTACAGAAAGAGACGCGGGAGCGGGCGGCTGAGCTCGGCGAGCGTAGGGGACTTCCAGAGGAAGTCGTTCACCAGGTTCTCGATTCCGTCACCGAGCCGGGCCGTTTTGCCGACCTGGTCGCCGGCTATATCGAGCTTCCCGTCCCCGAAAAGCAGGGACTGCTGGAGACACTGAGCGTGGAAGAGCGGCTTCGCCGCGTTCTGGTCCACGTGCAGCGGCAAGTTGGTCTTCTCGAGGCGCAGGAAGACATCAAGTCGCAGGTCCAGGAGGAGCTCGGCGAGCGGCAGCGCGAGATGTACCTGCGCGAGCAGCTCAAGGCGATCCAGAAGGAGCTCGGTGACGACGATTCGAGCAAGGAGATCACGGAGCTTCGCGACAAGCTCGCGAAGCGGGAGCTCCCGAAAGTGGCGCGCGGCGAAGTCGAGCGCGAGCTTGGGCGCCTCGAGAGAGCCGGT
>JBGPHO010000083.1:0-9693 GCA_041484425.1 Gemmatimonadaceae bacterium | reverse complement strand
GCATACTCGGGGAAGGATCTGCTCGATCCCCGTCCGCAGTCGGGGCGCGTACCGATGCCGGACATGGCACAGATCTCGGCGCTGAGGGTTCCGACGCTTATCATCATCGGCGATCACGAGATCCCCGTCCTCGCGGCGGCGGCGGACACGTTCGCTCATCGCATTCCCAACGCGAAGAAAGTGGTGATCCCCAACGCCGGGCATGGCGCACACTTCGCGCAACCCGCTACCTTCAACTCCGCCTTGCTGGATTTCTTCTACGCCGTGGAGCGGAGCAAGAAGCATTGAACGCGATCGAGATGCGCGCGCTGCGCAAGGTTTACAAAGGTAGTGGAAAGTCGAAGCCCGGCGGCTCTTCGTACAGCGCCCGATGGGCACCGCCAGGCACGAGCGCGCCACCGTCGGGCGACGTGATTGCGCTCGAGTCGCTCGATCTCGACATCGGCGCGGGTGAATTCTTCGGACTGCTCGGTCCGAACGGCGCCGGCAAGACGACCGCGATCGGGATTCTCACCACCCGCGTGCGTCCCACGTCGGGGAAGGCGATCGTCGCAGGCGCCGACGTGGTGGAAGATTCGGTGCGCGTCCGCCAGACGATCGGGGTCGTTCCACAGCGGCCGAATGCCGACCTGAGCCTCAACGTGCTGGAGAACCTCCAGTTCCACGCCGCGTACTTCGGCATTCCTTTCGAAGTCTCGACCAAGCGCGCGCACGAGCTGCTCGAGCGCCTGGGGCTTTCCGAAAAGGCGTCGTCGAAGATGGCGGAGCTCTCGGGTGGGCAGCAGCAGC
The DNA here is from genome assembly GCA_041484425.1 of Gemmatimonadaceae bacterium. Classification (GTDB taxonomy): domain Bacteria; phylum Gemmatimonadota; class Gemmatimonadetes; order Gemmatimonadales; family Gemmatimonadaceae; genus UBA4720. Next base: position 8,904 of record JBGPHO010000083.1, on the reverse strand, counting down.
GGCTCATGATCGTGCGCGCGCTGATGCACGAGCCGGACATCCTCTTCCTCGACGAGCCGACGGTTGGGCTCGACCCGCAGGCGCGCCTCGACCTGTGGGACATTCTGCTCGATCTGCACAAGCGCGGGCGCACGATCGTCATGACGACGCACTACATGGACGAAGCGGATCGTCTCTGCGACCGGCTGGCGATCATCGATCATGGCAAGCTGCTGGCGCTCGACACTCCGAGAGCGCTCAAGGCGAAGGCGCCGGGCGGCACGCTGATCGAGCTGGTGCTCGACGGCGACGCGCTTCCGACAGCGGAGATCGCCGAAACGATCGCGGGTGTCAGCCGAGTGGAGGCCACGGATGGAATACTCCGCGCGCACAGCAGTCGCGGCGGTCAGATTCTGCCAGCACTGATCGAAGCGGCGGAGAGCGCGGGGCGCACGGTTACGGACATCCACCTGCTGCAGCCGAGTCTCGAGACGCTGTTCGTGTCGCTGACGGGGAGGAAGCTCGTATGACCGCCGCCGTGATGGCCGCCCCGCGGGCGGAGGTGCGCGCGTCGTCAATCTTCAGGGCGCTCCTCCGCCGCGACATGCGCGTGGCTCGCCGCGAGCTCCCTTTTTTCCTTCTGCGCACGACGATGCAGCCGCTGATGTTCGTGATCGTGTTCGGATATCTGCTGCCCAAGATGGGATTCATGGGGCGCGGCTACACAACGGCGCTCTTGCCGGGGGTGCTGGCGATCAGTCTGACGTTCTCCAGCATTCAGTCGGTGGCACTGCCGATGGTGCAGGATTTCGGGTGGACGAAGGAGATCGAGGATCGATTGTTGGCGCCGCTTCCGATCTGGATGGTCGCGGCCGAAAAAATCGTCTCGGGCGTTCTTCAGGGAATCGTCTCGGCGCTGTTCGTGCTGCCGGTGGCGCGGTTGATCATGGGGCCGATTCCGAATCTCACGTTCGGGCACTTCGGCAGCGTGCTGTTCATCACCATACTTGGCGCCGCCGCGTTTTCCTCGCTGGGATTGTTTCTGGGCACCGCGATCCAGCCCCAGCAGATCGGCCTCATGTTCGGCGTGATCCTGGCGCCGATGATCTTTTTCGGCTGCGCGTACTATCCGTGGCAGGGATTGAGCACCGTGCCGATCATGAAATACGCGGTGCTGGTCAATCCGCTCGTGTACGTGGCGGAGGGAATGAGGGCGGCGCTGACGCCGACGGCTCCGCACATGCCGCTTCCGATCGTGATCGTGGCGCTGATTGTGATCACGGCAATCTTCTGGACGCTCGGCATGCGAAGCTTCATGAAGCGGGCAGTGGGTTGAATTTCCTTCCAGCGAATCCGACGAGCGTCTGCTCGCGCCTCGCGCTGATCATCTCGCTCGGCGTCTCGATCATCTGTGCGGCAACGGAGGCGGGTGCCCAGACGAAGCCTCGTGCTCGCGATCTTGGCGTTCCATTCGATGGGATGCCGGGTCCGCTCAACGCGATAACCGACATTTCCGGTATCGAGGTGGGTCAGGTGACGCTGATCTCGGGTGCCGGAAAACTCGTCGTTGGAAGCGGTCCTGTTAGAACCGGCGTTACCGTCATCCTGCCACGCGGGCGCGCTTCCACAGATCCGGTGTTCGCGGGTTGGTTTGCGCTCAATGGAAATGGGGAGATGACCGGGACGACCTGGGTGGAGGAGTCCGGTTTTCTCGAAGGCCCCGTGAGCATCACCAACACACACAGCGTCGGCGTCGTGCGGGATGCGGTGGTGGACTGGATGATCCGTCGCCCGACCGGGCAGCCGTGGGCGTTGCCCGTGGTCGCGGAGACCTACGACGGACTATTGAACGATGTGAACGGTTTTCACGTCAAGGCGGGTGATGCGATTCGCGCGTTGGACGGAGCCAGGAGCGGACCCGTGGCCGAAGGAGGCGTCGGCGGGGGAACCGGTATGGTCTGCTTCGGCTTCAAGGGCGGGATCGGCACGGCATCGCGCAGGCTGGATGCGCAAAGCGGTGGCTACACAGTGGGTGTCCTCGTGCAGTGCAACGCCGGACGCAGGAGCGAGCTTCGGATTGCCGGCGTCCCGGTCGGGCGGGAGATCACCGATCTCACTCCCTGTCAGACTATTCCAGGAGCGGCGGGTCGAATGCGCGCGTGCACTGCGACGGCCCTGACGCCGACCGACGGCCGGCTGGATGGGATGGGGTCGATAATCGTGGTGGTAGCGACCGATGCTCCGCTCCTTTCGCATCAGCTCCGCCGTCTCGCGGTGAGGGCAGCGCTTGGCGTCGGTGTCGCCGGAGGAAAAGGCGAGAATAGCTCCGGCGATCTGATCATCGCTTTCTCGACCGCGAATCCGCGGGCAGCGCAGGACACCGGGGTCGTTCATCCGGAGATGCTTCCCAACGCGAGGATGAATCCGCTCTTCTACGCCACGGTGCAGGCGACTGAGGAAGCGATAGCTAATGCAATGGTCGGGGCGGAGACCATGACCGGCGCGAACGGAATCAGAGTTTACGCACTGCCTCACGATCGCTTACGGGCAGCTCTCAGAAAATACAATCGGTTGGAAGAGAAGCCGGCGCCGTAATCGATTCTGGTGGCATTCCCGAGCGCGAAACCGGGACTTGCGCCGATATATCGCCCGATATAGCTTCAGCGCCTAAAGATATATCGCCAGTACTATCATAGGCGCCAGGTGGCGCCTGACTGGCCCGATGTGTCCAATTTTGGCGGGGGTATCTCAATGCATGGGGGAAATTGCGGGCCGAAGTTCGCCTGGGCGTTCGGAATGCGACCGGAGAACTTTGGGTTTGATGCGGGCGCTTTTTGGGGGGGTCGCGGCAAATCGCGCGGTGGCCCGTTCGGCGGCAGCAGAATGTTCGACCAGGGGCATCTCAAGTTCGTGATTCTTCGCCTGCTCGACGAGAAGCCGCGCCACGGTTACGAGATCATCAAGGAGATCGAGGAGCGTTTCGGCGGCATGTATTCACCGAGCCCGGGAACGGTCTACCCGACGCTGACGATGCTCGAGGATCTGGGCTATGCCATGGCGAGGCCGGAGGAGGGTGGCAAGAAGATCTACGAGATCACCGACGAAGGGCGCAAGCATCTCGCCGAGAACCAGCCGCTGATCGATGATATCTTCTCGCGGATCGCGGAGTTCGCGCAGAACATTTTCGGAGAGCCGATGATGGAAGTGCACCGCGGATTCAAGAACATCGGTCGCGCGGTCTACGCGTCATCGAAGAGCTCGTCCAGAACCCCGGAGCAGATCAGGAAGATCAAGGAGATCCTCGACCGCGCGGCGAGCGAAATCGAAGGGGTGTGAGGCTGGCGATGCAGGTGACACCTGCCGGCAGCCGGAAATACAGAAGAAGCCCGCAAATTGCTTGCGGGCTTCGTCACATTCCGGGTGCGCGCATTAGCAGCAGCGCATGAAGTCTCACAGTTCCAGTCGACGAATTCATCTCGTGGTTTGCGGGCCTCGCGAGCTCGAGCGCGGCGATCGCTTGAAGCCATTCATCCGCAGGAAGCTCCGAATGCAATAGTGAGTCGAGCTCCCCCTCGATGGCGGCACACTGTTGCGCGGTCGCAACTCTCCGCGCGCGAGCGGCGACGATCGAGCGGGCCGAGCGAAGATGGGGCGGTGCGCTCTGGATCGCTGAATCGATGCGACCGGTGATCTGCTTCCGCCGAACCACGCTTGATGCTCCCACCCCTGCTGCCGCGGACGCTCTGTCGCGGGTGTACCAGCTCTCTATCGCACGAAAGGCGCGTTGCGAATCACCGGAACCTGTGGGGAGCTCGTCGATGCCGGCGCAGAGGCATGCTTCGATTTGCGCGTCAACGTCGGTCGACACTTTGTCTGAAATACCAACAAGAAGCTGCGCTCGCCCGAGTGAGAACGCGTGTCCGCGCTCGCGGTCGTCCACCGATATCGCCGCCACGAAACCCGAACAAGGCGCAGTCACGGTCGCGACGATTGTGTCGTCGCTGTTCGCGTCGCCACAGGTAGCCCAGCTCTCAAGAATTGAGCGGAGGCGCTCCGTCTTCGCAGGCACGCTCTCGGCCAACGACTCGGTGGCGGAGGACGCAGCGTTTGCGGCACGAGCGGGCTCCGGCAAGGGATCCGGCTGGCTCGTACCGACGGAGCTTCGGGCGAGGGTCCATTTGCGCCGCACGATCATCTCAGTGTCGAGCACAGCTGAAGCACTTCGGGGCGGGCGAACGACATGCACATCGACCCGTGCGTGCCGCGACCCCATTCGCGCCAAGCGCCCGACTCGCTGCTCCATTCGCGCGAGGGTCCACGGGACATCCAGGTGAACGACTAACTGCGCGTCCTGCAGATTCACTCCCTCACTCAGCAGGTCCGTCGTGAGGAGCAGATCGATCGCCTCGGCGGGGCCCGGCGGCGAATAGTGACTTGCGTATGGAGCGAACCGACCGATTGCCTCCGCACGCGTGAGCGCGCCTCCGGCCACTCTCGCGCCATGGGAAGTGAGCATAGCGACGCGTCCCGCAGGCGCCAATCGGCGGAACAGCATGGACACTGTCTCGGAGTACTGGGCAAAAGCGACGATCTTTGCGCCGACGTGCGATCTTCGGATTTCCTCCACGATTCCAGCTCGCTCTTCGTCCAGCACGGTCACGGGGAAGCAACGCGCGCGAAACTCCTGCAACGCTTTCAGGTGCACGCGAACCGTATCGAGCAGCTCAGCTTGGTTGCCAGTCGGCGCGGAAAGCAGCTCGGGAAATCCAAGCTGCAACGCACCTTCGCCGTAGGTCCATATCTCCAGCTCCCGCTCGGTCGGGTACGTGCCGGCTTCCAGCGAAGCGCAGAGCGCCGTCGCCCGAGCGATGCGCCGTCGAACCGCTTCACGGAGGGCGGCTTCGCTCGATGCCCACTGATGCACCAGACCTCGGCCGATGAGGACACCACCGAGCCCGCCGTCGCGAACGGGAAGGGGCGGCGGAAGATTCATCAACTCCTCAACCACACTTTGGTTGTCCGAAAGCCGGTGATGCATCGTGGGCGACACCACGGGAATGGCGAGCGTCCCCTCCAGTTGAGCATGCTCGCGACGCACGACACAGAGCGCGAGCTCCGCGGATGTCATCGCGCGTGCCCTCGATCCCAGAAACAGTGACAGCAACGCCACGAGATCGGCGCGTCGATTGTGAATCGGCGTCGCGCTCAGGAGCAACACGCGCGCGCCTCGAGCGAGTGACGCGAGCGCGAAGTACCTGTTGGTCGCGGGATTTCTGGCGTGATGCGCTTCGTCCACGACGATCAGGTCATAGGATTTGCGATTCCGCTTCATCCGGACGCGGCTCGCCTCGGAACGACGAGGCGCCGTGGCCCGATGCCGGCGCGAGTCGTCTCCATCCGCGCGGCTCAGCGACTCGAACGTGACCATCTCGGCGACAGTCCCCGTCGCTGCAAGCGCATCGCGCCACATAGGAGTCAAGGCCGCGGGCGAGACGACCATGCAGCGTGCGTAGTGCCGCGCTATCGCCGTCGCAACATAGGTCTTCCCCATGCCCACATCGTCGCAGAGCAGCGCGCCGCCGAATTGATCCAGAGCAACCCGCAACCGTGCCGCCGCCGAGATCTGGTGCGGCTGAAGGGAGATGGATCCCAGCGTCGCCTGAGGTGGAGGTTCGGTGAGGATCAATCGCGCAATTCGGGACCGCACCGCAGCGGCCGACTCTAATCGCAGTCGACTCTCCAGGAGAGCAGGGGCTGTACGTCGGCGGGTTTCAGTCGATAGGCATCCAGCACTGCGCTCAGAATCTCATCGTCGGCGGGGATATCTCCGTGCATCGCCCGCTCACCCAACGGAGCCAGCAGCATGCGAGCAAGATTCCAGTCTCCGGGAATCGGAAGCAGCGATAGCGTCCAGCCGAGGTACCTCCGGTAGCCGCCACGGGCGGGCTCGGCAATCGAATTGAGCCAGGCCGCGGCCAGCGAGCTGTTGAGGAGCGTTGCGAGTGCGTAGGCGTCACTGCTTGTGGCGCAGCTCGCGACGTAGCAACTGTTGAGGGCGACAAACGGCTCGCGAGCTTCGAGGACGGTCGCGCGCGGAGACAAGCCGAAGTCAGCCCAGACAACCCGCGGCCTCTCGTGACTCGCGCTCTCGGTGCGGAACACCGACCACCAAGGAAATCGGCCGTGGAGATCGCTTCGCGCGCTCAAGACGTCATGAAAGCGGAGCAGCCACCGGCGCGCGAGTGGCGGGAGCTCGCGTCGAGGTCGATCGTGCTCGTCGTGGGGCCACACCAGATACTCGCGAGGGCCCGTCAGAGTCCATTTGTCCAGCGTCTCGCCGCGAATTAGCGGACGGAGCATGTAGCGCTCGATCAGGCCAGTTCGGCCGCCCGCCGATATGCACGCAACATCTGCGTCGATCGACTCGACGCTCACGATGTAAGCGCTGTTGCAGCCTGTTTTGACGCCCAGAAGCGGGCGGCCGAATTCGCTTCGAAAAAAGGGAACGCCTGCGCGCGCGACGCGGTCGAACGCCCTGCGCGCGGGCGGTGGGATCAGCACCCATGGACTGCCCGGGGTGTCGTCGAAGGGCAGCAGCTCGCGCGGACAGCACCACCGAATTGTGCCGTGTGTCGTGCGAACGGTTGTCCGCACCGACGTCCGCAGGTTATCGGATTGGTCCATCCGCCGGCGAGCAACCAGAAGCGATGGATAAACCGCGGCGTCGAACTGCGAGTGTGATTCGGCCAGATCTTCGAGCGCCACGATGTCCGTGCGGTCGACGAGCAATTGCCGCACTCCACCGCCCGCCAGCGAACGCCACAACTTGGTTGGAAGCAGTAGCGCGACAGTGCCGCCCGGCCGGAGCAACTCGCACGACCGCTCGACGAAGAGCGCCGCCATGTCAACCTGGGCGGCGAATCCGCGCCCCGCGCCGGCGAATGTCGCGCCGCTTTCCCACGCAGCGCTACGATATACCGCGAAATCCCGCCTCAGTCGCGCCCGAGACGTCTCGGCAATGTGATGCACGCGCACCCACGGCGGATTGCCGATGATCACGTCGAACCCTCCGGCGGCGGCCACATCGGAGAAGTGTGCGGCAAAAGAGAACGGAAGCGCGGCACCCGCGCGTAAGGTCGTTGCCCGCTGGGCATTCTCCCTGAGACGGGACCTGATACCAGCGAGACGGAGTCGAGCGCCCGTATTCAGACCGTGACGCTCGCCGAACAGGTCCCGGGCGCGTAGCGCGATTAGAATCTCCTTACGTTCGGCGCTCAGTCTGACGCGTCTGCGCCTCAGCACATCGATTGCCGCCGAGCGCTCCAGGCGATCGAGCTCACGCGCGAGAGTACGCTTTCTCGGCCCCACCACCCTCATGTAACGAGTGCGGACGCTCGCGATCTTTCTCCCGCTTGCCGAGCTGTCACGGTCGTCGAATGCTCCGCCGGCAAGCGAATCGCCGACGCGGATGTGCCGGTCGAGATTCGGGAGCGGAGTGATGCGCATCGGATCGGTGTCGTCGCTCTCGATCACTATCGAGAGCCAGAGACGGAGCTCGCAGAGCCAGACAGCCATTGGATTGAGGTCGACGCCAAAAATCGACGATGTCAGCACGCGGCGGCGGATATCGGCGACAGAGCCGGATTCACCATTCTCCTTCCGAAGCACTGCGATCCGTTCGAGCGTGTGGACGAGGAATGCGCCGGACCCGCACGCCGGATCGAGAACCTTGATTCTGCGAAGCGAGTCTAAACGATTCTCGCCACTGGGCAGCGAAGCGAGCGCGCCCGCGGTGACATCCTCCACTAGATCCTGGGGCGTGTAGAACGCGCCGCTCGTCTTGCGGTCGGGCGCCGCCATGAGAGCCTCGAACGTCTTGCCCAGGATCTCGGGATCGATCGACGCCTCGGACCAATCGGCCGAGTCTTCGCGGCCGCTGAAGCGGTAATGAGAGAGAAGGGAGCCATATGCGTTGCCGAACGATTCGTCGGTGAACACGCTGGCGCGTCGCTGCTTCTCGAGATGCGAACGGGCGAAGAGTCCGCCGTTGAGAAATGGAATTCGTCCGAACCGCTTCGTTCGCGCCGAGCGGGCGCGCACGGCCGTGTTCAGAGTTCCGAAGAAAAGAGGCTCCAGCACGCTCTGTTGGTATCGCCCACCCTCGGAAATGCAACGTGAATATCCGTTGCTCAGGAAACCGAAATCACCATTGAGCCATCCTCTGGTTTCAAGAAACGAGAGAAAGATGAGGCGGGAGATGTAGAGCAGTGCGAGCTCGCTCCGCTCGATCTGGCTCACCCGACCACTCAGAGATTCGGCGAGCTCGGCAACGATGCGTTGAAGGGCGCTGAAAAACCGCTTCGTGATGGCCTCGCGACCTAGAACATCGAGCCATCGCGAGTGGGTGACCAGATCCGATTCGCCAACGACCGCGGAGAGCGCGCACAGGGTCTCGGCGTCGCTCGTGTAGAGTTTGTCAGCCCGGCACACGAGTGAGTCGACACGAATGCGTGACCGCGCCGAGGACCAGCAGGCGATTGCGAGCTCAGCGGCGCCTGACCGCAGTGCGCAGACGATCCAGAGGAATTGTGGAGCGCTGGTCGAAAGCGCCCTTGCGGTCGATCCAAGCGTCTGCCGGAGGTCGGAAGCTTCGTCCAGCTCCAGGATGAGGCCACGGAGACAATCGGCTCCGAGCGTGATCCCAGCGGCGCTGATGTTGTCGGGAAGTCTCAGCGTTGCTCGAGTTTGTCTGTCGAGGGGCAGGGGCGGTCCGCTGAAGCCGAGCTCACCTAGAAGCGAGCTCGCTCCCTCGACTGTGTGCGCACGTCGCAGAAGTCCAAGGCCACGCTCGAGACTTTGCACGCATCGAGCGTAACCGGAGCACGATCGCGGCTTTACATCATTTGGTGGCTACGCGACGCGAAT
>JBGPHO010000082.1:0-9835 GCA_041484425.1 Gemmatimonadaceae bacterium | reverse complement strand
TGTGTCACGACGGACACGATCGGCCCTGCGCGAATGACGAACCCGGCAGCCTCGAGTCGGCCAACACGTTCTTGCAGCATTGGGTTCCGATCATTATGAACTCGCCCGCCTACAGAGCCGATGGCCTCCTCATCATCAACTTCGATGAAGCTCTGAGCATCGACGCGGCGGCCTGCTGCGGGGAACCGTCCGGACCTAACACGATGAAGCCTGGCGTGAATGGACCGGGCGGCGGACGCACTGGGGCCGTGCTACTGTCTCGATTCATCAGGCCGGGAACGGTGTCGAACGTGCCGTACAACCATTACTCGCTGCTGCGGAGCGTGGAGGATGTGTTCGGGCTGGCACACCTCGGCTATGCGGGGCGGGCCGGGCTCGCGAGTTTCGGGAATGACGTGTTCACCGCATACCGGGGAGCCCGCTGACCGAGCGATTCCGGCGTGTGTCGTTGTTGCCCTGGGTTGGCGAACCAGTCATTTAGGCATTGGGTACTAACGCGCGGGACTCCCCGTCAGCCCGCGTCCCCGATCTGCCCGCCAAACTTGGCAGTATTCCGGCGTTACTGACGCGCCTTTAAGGCCGCCGAGTGCGGTAATCTCGAGGAGCTCTATGAGCGTAAGAAAGTTGGTTCAGTGTCTCGCAGTGGTCGGCTCGCTTGTCGTAAGCGCAGCGTCCGCCCAAGCCCAGAACGCGCAAGTCCGCGACGGATTCTGGTTCAGCGGCGGGCTCGGCTTCGGTACCCTGGGTTGCGACAATTGTGGAGCGCGCACGAACGGCCTGAGCGGCGGGTTATCGCTGGGCGGCACGATCACGCCCCGATTCCTGCTCGGCGTAGGAAGCGATGCATGGACGCGGTCGGAGCAGGGCGCAACGTTGACCGTCGGCACTTTGGACGCGCGCGTTCGCTTTTACCCATCGACGACTGGTGGTTTTTTCCTGACCACCGGTGTCGGAGTCGGTTCCGTCAGCGGTTCGATCGTAGGGCTTGGCAGTTCCACCGAGACGGGCCTTGGACTGCTGTTCGGCCTCGGTTATGATGTCCGGGTCGCAAAGAATACCAGCATTACGCCGTACTGGAGCGGCTTCGCGATGCGGAATTCGAATACTGACGCGAACGTTGGACAACTTGGACTCGCGATAACGCTGCACTAGCGCAATCGCATTATGGTCGCGAAACGAAAGAGGCCCCGTGCTCAAGCAGGGGCCTCTTTTATTGTGCTGCCCAGTATTCTCATCCATTCATCGTGATGCTTCCGCTGATTCTCCTGGCCCAGCTTCGCCGACTTTTTGATCGAAGCCTGGGGAGTTCTGGCGACAGGCCTTCCCTTACACCGATTCAGGGTTTCCCTGCTGGGCTTCTTGCGTAGACGGACCCAACGTGCATGTGCGGCTGGCAACACGTGCATCGTTGACCGGCCGGGCCCGCATGCGCCCCGCAGGAATTTCCGGCGCCCCGCTCGCGGGAATAGCTCGTGGGAGGTGGCTTATGGAAGTCTTCGCGACTTTCGGCCTCATCATACTCGTCGGACTTGTCTTTCCGATCGCGCTCCTGTTTGTCGCCCTGCTGTTCGATCTCGCGGTACTGCTCTACGTGACGGTCGCGGCCAAAATATCTCGCAAAAGGAAGCCTCACGGCTTCGTACTTGTGCCGCGGGCACGAGGCGAGAGGGAGAGTCAACGGAAAGTCGCCTGGGGACATTAGGGCGACCTGTTTAGTCCGAGCTCCGCACGAGCGTAGAGAGCGCTGGCGTTCTCTCTACGCTATCGGCTTTGCTTCGCGAACCGAAACCCGATCTCCACCACGTCGCCGACAACCCTGGAGTCCGCGCCGCTTGTCCGAGCCGGCTCGAACCGGATACCGGGGATGACTTTCCTGACCGCGGTCGTGAGAAGCGCGTTAGGAGAGTTCACCACGGACAGCGACGACATTATTGGCCGCCCTTCCGTATCCACGTTGAAGCGAACCCGGACCTCACCCTCGATGTCCGCGACCTCCTCCGGCACTCGGGGGGTGGGCAGCTCGCCGATCAGTCGCGCGCGTTGCGGGCCGGTCGACTGATCCGCAGCCCCGAAGCTCGAACGCTGGCTGGCAAGAGTGATCGGCGCGGGCTGGATACTCAGGGCATCGGTGGCTCGGGCGGAAGTGTTCGCTGCTGTCGAGGCGACAGAATCCAGGCGCGACATTACCCCCTTCGAGATCGTAGGAATCGCGATTCTCTTCGAGTCCGACTTCTGCTCCGTCACCTTTTTCGACGTGCTTCTCTCTTCGGCGACACGCGGGTGTTGCGCTGCCGGCTTGGTGACGACGCTTGCGGGTGCTGGGGCGGAAAAATTAACGGGATCGCGCGTCGTTACCGGGACCGGAGCCGCGGAAGCCGTGACCGGGAGCGATTCCTGGTTCGGAAGCGCCGCCCCGAGAGCTGTCGACTGATCGATTTCTCCCCAGCCGTGCGCGCCTGTTGCCACCGCGATCAGCAGAGATGCGATGACGAGGACAACCATCCCGGCGACTACTTGCCGCTTTCCCAGAAACGCGAACATCGAAGAGAAGATCGCGCCTGCTCGCTCGGTGAGACCTCCGGTCTGGTACGGTTTCTCGACCTCCTCCCGAATGCTCTCGAGGGCGTCGCGGTACGGCGCCGCGTCGGGCTCCAATCTTGTCACGCCGATTGCCGAACCCTCGTCCGCGATGGGCTCGTCCACGAAGTGGTCGTTCTCGATCGGCAGCGTGTCGGCAAGCGGTCCCTGAATCACGACCGTCGCTTTTCTGGTAGTTGGTCCCGGCACTTTCTCGCGGGTCAACGCCGCGGGAGCGGGCGACGAGGGGGCGACGGACTCCCCCGAGAGCAATCGATATCTGTCGGGGGCAGGGGGGCTCCCGACACCACCGTTGTGATCGAGCGAATCGTCCGACGCCTGGAGCTGGAGATCCGCGATTCGCTCGCGTGAGCTGCGGAGGCTCGCGTGGTCGCTCCCCAGCGTGCGCTCGCGAATCGTGTGCGCGCGCTGGAAGGCCGTGAGCGCTTCGCGAATCTTTCCGCGCGCGGCGCACGCGTCCCCGAAATGCTCGAGGGCCGTCGCGATTGCGAAATGATTCGGCGCCAGTGTGCGCTCACGAATTTCAAGAACTCGCCGCCATAGCTGCTCAGCCGATTCGTGGTGGCCCAGCGCCTGTCTCACCGTCGCCAGGCTTGCCAGGACCGTCGCCACCTCGGGATGATCCTCGCCCTTGCTACGCTTCAGCTCGAGAAGGCGCAGCAGCAGGGGCTCAGCCGCCGCATAGGCCGACTGCCTGAGATAGATGCGCGTCAGGTCATTGAGAAGCAGTATCAGGTCCGGATGATCGGCCCCGAGCGTGCGGTCACCGATCTCCAACGCCTTGCGGAAGCACTCTTCAGCCTCCGCTTCGTTTCCCGTTTCCAGTTTCAACGCACCTTGCCTGAGGAGCGGTGCGAGGTCCGATTGGGACCCGCCATGCGCGTCGATGGACCCGACCGGAATGCGCGGGACTCGATCCGCGGTTCCTCGGTCGCCCCCGGCGATCGGGGAATAGCTCGTCGAGTCGATACTGCGCTCGAGGCCTGCTGCGGCGTCGGCCATGCCCTGCACCCTCAAACGGTCAACCTCTCAACGGCGAGCACCGAGCATGAGGGTGGCCCTCGCGCTCGGGGGGCGCGCTGACCGGGTCTGCGCGCCAAGCATGGCGGGGGCAAGTCGGGGACCATATGTAGCATGCGTTTTACGCAGGTCAGCGCCCGTGACAGGTGTGTCATGGACGCAACACTGCGCGAGACCGTTGCGTCGGTGCAACACCCTTGGTCCAGCCGGGGGTCTGGCGTGCAAAAAGGGTTAGCTGGGGAGACCGCAACTGAACGGGCAGGAGGCAGCCGACCAGAGGTCAGTCTTCGCCCAGTTCGCTCTAGTCGGGGTCGGGGTCCTTCGCGCCAACGAGGCTCGTTTCCCCAGGCTTTTTCGACGTCCAGGCAACGGTGAGCGTCCCGTCGTTTTCCATGGTAACGGCGTTGACATCCTCGACCCGGGTGACTCCCTCAGCTCGAATTGCGCCTCGCACCTCCTCCTCCGTCACGCGTTCCTTCTTTAGCGCACTGGGAATGAACTCGCCGTGCGTCAGCAGGAGCGTCGGCTCGCCGTTGATGATCCGCTCTGCCCTGGGGAACCTGGCCGCGAGATAGGAGAGCAGCATCTGAATTCCGATCAAAGTCGCAAGCGCGGCGATGCCTTCGATCAGCGTCACGTCCTTTGAGATGATCATCGACGCGAACACGGAACCAACGGCAACGACGAACACGAAGTCGAAGACGTTCAGCTTGGAGAGCGTTCGCTTGCCCGAAAGGCGCAACATGATGAACAACGCGGCGAACCCGACGATGGACAGCGTCACCGTGCGCTCCACGTTGTACCAGCTCTCGAAATAGAAGGGTGTGTGTCCCATCAGCCTCGCCTGTGAATGCGGCAAAAAAATTGAGCCAAACTCCCGCGCCGCCCATGTGTAGTCTAATAGCAGGGATCGCGCCGCCCGACGTGTATATTTGAGACGAATGAACAAGCTCGCGTACCTTCTCTTGCTGCCGCTCGGCATCCATCGTTACGAAGGACTTCCGCCGACCGCGGGCAGTCTCTCGTTGCGGCCTGTACGCTGGACGGTGGTCGGTGGCAGCACGCCGCGCGACGTCGTCTCGGGACGCACTGTTCCGATCACGGTGCAGGCCGACATTGCGAAGGGCTGGCATATCTACTCCCTGACGCAGAAGCCCGGCGGCCCGATTCCCCTGCGACTCGAGCTCATCGGAGCTGCAGACGTGCTCGTGCGAGGTGTGATCAACGCTCCGAAACCGGAGCGGACCTTTGACAAGAATTTTGGAATTGAGACCGAGCTTTATTCCGGAAGCCCGCGGTTCATGATTCCGGTGGGCGTGCCTGGGCATTCCCACGCCGGCATCCGCAGATTCCAGATTGGCGCGCGCTATCAGGTCTGCAGCGACAAGGTCTGTCTGCCGGCGCGCACCGAAAAGCTCGACGTAGCGATTCGCATCGCGGGACGGCGATGAGCTCGGGATTTCTCTGGCTCGCCGCGAGCACGGGCCTCGTTTCGCTTCTGACTCCCTGCGTCTTTCCGATGGTGCCTGTCACCATCGCGTACTTCTCGGCGCCCGATGACCGCGAGCGGGCGGGGGTGCGGAGAGCGCTGCTCTTCGGGTTGGGAATAGTCGGCACGTTCACGGTTCTCGGTCTCGCGCTCGCGGCGGTGTTCGGCGCGGCGGGTCTCAACCGGTTCGCCGCGGATCCGTGGGTGAACATGACGCTTGCGGCGCTCTTTCTTCTGTTCGCGGCGAGTCTTTTTGGCTGGATCGGGCTGCGCCTCCCGTGGCGCGTTGTCAATGCCGTCGATCGTTCCGCGCGCGAAGCACCACGTGGCAGCTCGCTCGGCGCACTTCTCATGGGTGCAACGTTTACGCTGACGTCGGTCACCTGTACGGCACCGTTCGTCGGAACGCTGCTCGTGCTCGCGTCGCAGGGGTCATGGGCGATGCCAGTGGTCGGAATGCTCGTTTATTCCACTGCGTTCGCGCTGCCGTTCGTCGCTCTCGCCCTCGCGCCACGGCTGGTCTCCAGGCTGCCGCGCGCGGGTCAGTGGATCCAGACCCTTCGCGTCCTGATCGGAATCCTCGAGGTCGGCGCGGCAATCAAGTTCGTCTCGAACGTCGACATGGTTCTTGGGTGGGGTGTGTTTACGCGAAAAGTGGTTCTGTTCCTGTGGATGGCGCTCGCGGTCGCCGCTGCGGCCTATCTCTCTCGCGATCTCCGGGCGAAGCTGCAGCGAGGCGAATTACGCCTGGCGGGATTCGTCCCTATCATGATTGCGCTCCTTCTCGCCGTGTGGCTCGGGTCGGGATTGAGCGGACGGCCACTGCGCCAGATCGAAGCGTTCCTTCCTCCGTCGGTTCCTGTTCCGGCGCTCGCGTCGGGCGGCGGTACGACGCCAACGTGGCTTCTCAACGATTACGACGGCGCACTCAAGACGGCGCGAACATCAAACAAGCTTGTCTTCGTCGACTTCACGGGATACACGTGCACCAATTGCCGGTGGATGGAAGCCAACATCTTCAGTCGTCCCGATGTTGGCGCCGAGCTTGGGCAATTCGTTCTGGCGCGTCTGTACACCGATGGTGAAGGCGCGATCTACGAGAAACAGCAGGCCTTTCAGGAGCACACGTTCGGGACGGTTGCCCTGCCTCTCTACGCAATCGTCGACGCCGACGGCAAGGTGCGCTCGACGTTCACGGGACTCACCCGCGATCCGGCAGAGTTCATTGCGTTCCTTAAGCGGTCAGGCACGTAGCAACGGCAGCGGCAATTGCAACTGAATCTTGTTCGGTTGCAGTTGCAGTCAGGGCTTCTTCGGAGCCGGTGCGACTCCGGCTTTGGCGGCGCGCTGGAGCACCTCTTCCGCCGTCGACAGCGGGCCTTTATGCGCCAGCTTCTCCTTCTCGAGTTTCTTCGCGATCGCCTCGGTCTCGCTGTCCTTCTTGCCGCGCCTGAATATGAACTCAGGCGCGAGTACGATACCTAACAGCGTCAGCGGAAGAATCTGCAACGTCTGAATGAGCAGAGAGACAGCGATGGCGTCGTTGCGCGGCACCCCGAACTGCTCGGCCGTCAGCGCGTACACGAACTGAAAAAATCCGACGTTGCCCGGCGTGGCCCGGATAATCAACCCGACGTTGATGCCGAGGAGGCAGGCCAGACTTCCGGCGAGCGGGATTGAGACGTGCGCGGCTGCCGCGGCGAGCTCGAACGTCCACAGCTGACACGCCCACGACGCCAGCGACAGAAGAGTCGCTGCCAGGAATCTGGGCCCCGTCGCCAGATGTCCAGCTGTCTGTCCGAAGCTCTTGAAATACACGCGAACCCGCCCCCACACGGTGCGTGGCCGGGCGCGGCGCTCGGGAACGTGCTCCGGCTTGATGTGCCGGGTGGCGTACACGAAAAAAGCCAGCGCGACGACGATGACGACGAGCAGAATCTCCGCCGGTACCTTCCACCGCTCGAACTGGGGAGGCAGCTGGAACGCCAGGACGCCGAATACCAGCAGAAAGACGAATCCTATCGGATCGAATAGCTTCTCGAGTGCCATCGATGCGAGCACCGTCGAGCTGGGAACACCACTCGCGCGGGAGACGAACACCACGCGTGCCGCGTCTCCACCACTGGCGACGAGAACATTGTTGAGGCCGGCGCCCGCGAGCGTCGCGCGCACCGCGAGTGGGAGCGAGGTGATGCCGATCGGCCGCAAAAAGAGCCACCACCGCACACCCTTGATCAGCACCGACAGAAAGTTGACGCCGATTGCCGCGGCCAAGAGCGGGAGCGACGCGTGCCGCATCGAGCTCCACGCTTCGTGCCAGTTGATCTTTGTGGCGAAATAAACGAGGAAGACGAGAATCGCGGCGGAGAGCGCCCAGCGAATCCCTTTCTTCAGCCCCGGACTCATTCCGTGGGCAGAGTCGCGAACTGGTAGCCCTGTTCTTTCAGGCGGTCGATGATGTGCGGGAGGGCGGCCGCAGTCTGCATCCGGTCGCCGTCGGGATTGTATCCGTCGCCGTCGTGCAGCAGCACGATCGAGCCCGGAGAAACTCCTTCGAGCGTGCGGCGCACGATCTCGTCGACTCCCGGGCGATCGCTGTCAAAGACGCCGAGTGACCATCCGACGGTGCGCTCGCCGTATGAGCGCGCGATTGGAGTCGTCCATGGACTCCGAAAGCCGTGAGGAGCGCGGAAGTACCGGGGTGCGGGAACGCCCGCACGCTTGATCGCTCGAATTCCGAGGCGAATGTCGCGGCTCACATAGAACGGGCTCTTGAACTGCAGCTTGCGGTGGAAGTAGCCGTGATTGCCGATCTGATGGCCTTCCTGTGACATGCGTCGAACGAGCTCGGGCCAGCGCTCCGCGTGACTCCCCAGCACGAAGAAAGTTGCCCGCACTCCCTTCTCGGCGAGAGTGTCGAGAATCAGCGGTGTCGCGTCGGGGTTGGGGCCGTCGTCGAACGTCAACGCCACAACTTTGCCATCGCCGGAAATCCTGCCCAGCGCGGGGCCGAACAACGGACTGTTGCGGTGGAAGGCACCGTGCACCGCTCCGCCTATCATCGACACGCCCAAAGCTGCATACCCAATCATTCGCGCGTAGCCCTACCAAGTACGGCTGTGTAGATGTCCAACACTGCCTCGCTGACTTTCGCCCAGGAGTATTGCTCCGCCTCCTGCCTGCCGCGTTTTCCCAGCCTGGCTCTCAGGGTCTCGTCGTCAAGCAGTCGCACCAGTGCATCAGCGAGAGCATCCCGGTCACCACTCGGCACCATTAGTGCCTCACGCTCGTGCTTCACCACGTCGCGAAAGCCATAGATGTCGGAGCAGACGACCGGCGTCTCGCACGCCATCGACTCGAGCAGGGTGATTCCGAATGATGCCTTGGTGGTAGGGCAGGCGTACATCGCGCTGTGCGCGTAGTAGCCGGGGCGCTCTCCGAGGACCGAGCCCACGAAGGTGATGTCCGGATCGCCACCGGCGGCGCGGTAATAATGCTTGCGGAGCGGGCCGTCGCCGACTACCACGAGCTGAGCCTCGCGATTTCTGCCGCGGACTT
Organism: Gemmatimonadaceae bacterium; assembly: GCA_041484425.1. GTDB lineage: Bacteria > Gemmatimonadota > Gemmatimonadetes > Gemmatimonadales > Gemmatimonadaceae > UBA4720. Next base: position 1,170 of record JBGPHO010000082.1, on the reverse strand, counting down.
TCTGGAACGACTCTATGAGAGTAGTGAGTCCGTTGCGTGGGTCGAATCTTCCGAGGAAGAGGATGACGGGAACATCGGTGCGCAGAGCGGCGGGGCGCGGAGCGTGCGGGTTGAAGACGTCGGTGTCGATTCCGTTGGGAACGATCGTCCAGTTTGCCTCGAAGTAACGATTGAGGGCGATCGTCGTGGAGTGCGATACTGCGATCGCCGCGTGGAGCTGGTCGAGTCGCTTCTGGAAATACCGGTTGCCGATGGCGTAGGCGAGCGACCGATCGAAGTAGGTGTGAAACGTGCCGACGACCGGGCAGTCGGCTTCCTCAATCGCCATGACGGGAAGAACGGGGCTGAGCGGGGAGTGGACGTGAATGATGTCGTACTGGCCGAGGCTGAACACGCGCCGGAGATTCTTTCTCAGCTCGAGTCCCCACGTAAATCGCGCCTGCGATCCATTCGCGTACACCGGCTGGCTCTTGCCGATGCGAATGACGTGGGTCTCCTCCCGCGCACCCGGGATGTTCGACGTGATGATGTCGACGTGGTGTCCGTAGCGGCGCGCTTCGCGCGCGAAGAAATGCACGTGCTCGCAGATGCCGCCGAGGTGCGGGTAGTAGTACTCCGTGACGAGAGCGATCCTGAGTGGGCGCGCATGCTGCTGGCGCGCCATCGGGAGCGATCCGGCCGGCATCAGCTCGATGCGGCGCGAGTGCGCGAGCTTACGCGTCAAGAGCGGCATGTGCAGCGGCTAGGCGCGCGATTGGAACTCTGAATGGTGAGCACGAGACGTAGTCGAGACCGAGCGAATGAAAGAAAGCGATGGAGCGCGGCTCTCCGCCGTGCTCCCCGCAGATACCGAGCTTTATCTTAGGACGAACTCGTCGTCCATCCTCAACAGCGATCCTTACGAGTCTACCCACCCCTTCGGTGTCAAGCACCTGGAATGGATCGTCTGCAAAAATACCCCGATCAATGTAAGAAGGAAGGAACCGCCCCGCATCATCGCGGCTGAGCCCCAGTGTAGTCTGCGTCAGGTCATTTGTTCCAAATGAGAAGAATTCGGCGGACTGCGCGATCTGTCCAGCGGTGAGCGCGGCGCGTGGCAGCTCGATCATCGTCCCGATCAAATACGGCAGCTTTTCCCCCATTGCGCCGAGTACGCGCTCGGCCACGTCC
>JBGPHO010000081.1:0-9856 GCA_041484425.1 Gemmatimonadaceae bacterium | reverse complement strand
CGGCAGCCACTACAAGGTCGAGGAGACGATCCTCGAGCCAAAGCCGTTCCGTCGACCGAGGCCCACGATTTACGCCGGCGGTGAGAGCCCGGCCGCCAAGGAGCTGATATCGCGCACGTGCGACGCGTACGTGATGCACGGCGATCCCGCCGACCGCGTTGCCCCCAAAATCTCCGACATGCGCGCTCGGCGCGAAAAGATCGGGTTAGGCCCGATGCAATACGGCGTCGCCGCCTACGCGGTCGTTCGCGATACCGAGGAGAAGGCGCAAAAGGAGGTAGCGCGGATCACGAACGTGCAGCCCGGGACGCCGGGATATCAGAACTACCAGGACTGGATCTCGCACACGGCACTCGAGCAGCAGGTAAGCCTGGAGGACTACTCGGTCTCGAACCGCGGACTTCGGGCGGGTCTCGTCGGAACGCCCGAGAAGGTTGCCGATCGAATCCGGGATCTGGAATCAGTGGGGGTGGATCTGCTGCTGCTTCAGTTCAGTCCGCAACTCGAAGAGATGGAGAGATTCTCGGAAACTGTGATGCCACTCCTCGAAGGTGCGGCAATAGGGGGAGGGACTGGACTCTAGCAACCACAAAACCGAAGCAGAGATCCGAGGGCCAAACTGCGCGCTAGGCTCGGAGCTTTCATATCAGGCGCAATAGTGTCGGCGAAGTCGCGCCCTTCGCGCACTCTACGCCACACCAAATAGTTCGCGCTGCCTATTTTTGATGGAGCCGTAGCACTCGCACGCCACTTTCTCGAGCCCCGCGCGGTCGACCACGGTAATGTTGCCGCGGCTGTGCGAGATGAGGCCGGCTTTTTCCAGAGCGCCCATCGCCACCGTAACGCCCGGCCGCCTTACTCCCAGCATCTCGGCCAGGAATTCCTGTGTAAGGTCGAACCGATTGCGCCCGACACGGTCCTCCGACATCAGCAGCCAGCGCGCGGCCCTTTGCTCGATGACGTGGAGTCTGTTGCAAGCCGCCGACTGCGAGACCGTCTCGAACACGAACTGGCTGTAGCGATGCAGCAGCCCGCGAAGCCCTTCGAGATCCCGCGCCAGCGCGAGGAAATCATCCGTGACAACGCGCCTCGCGTCGCCTGAGATCTGACCAATCGCCTTGAGCCGCGACTCAGGAATGCCGTGAAAGACCGCCAGCCCCACGAATCCGTCGTTCCCAACGGTCATCGCCTCGACCGCATCGCCATCTTCCATCTCCGTAACGAGTGAGATCACACAGTTGTCCGGGAAGTAAGCAAAGGGAATCGGCTCATTCCGTCGGAAAACGATTTCCTCGGATTCTATTGTCACCAACTCGCACCGCTGGAGCACCGCTTCCAGCTCCTTCGGAGGCAAGAGATTCAGGATCTTGTTCCGCGTGCTGGCCGAGACGCGGTTGGGCGACGACTCTTCCCGGCGGGGGTGGCTTGCTACCTGAATCGACGGAGATTGCACTGTCATAACGACTCGGAAACCGCCCCGGTCGGGACGTGGTAAGATTTCGGGACCGCGAATGGACCGCGCCGGGCCGCGATCGCGACGAGCCAGACGGACCGCGACCGCGACGATCCGCGACGATCCGCAACAAACGTGGTCCCGGTGCGTGGTCGGTTTAGCAAATACCGAACCGAGCCCAGCTTACGAAACTGGCCGGGAGGCGCGCCAGCCCGCCGAAATGGAGCAGTCCCCCCGCAGGCACCGGTAAATAACCTGAGACTCAACTGCCTGGATAGACGACAGGTTCGCCAATGTGCGCTTTGCCAGCGGGGACGATCGTTTCGAGCGTCAGCACGCGATCTTGACCGCCCCCTCAGAGCCCAATCGATAGGCTGCGGGCCGGCCCGCGGTACCGCTCAGAACGCCCCTCTAGTCCTCTCAGAACGCCCCGTCTGCGCCTCTCGGAACGCCCCTCGGTTCCTCTCAAAACGCCCTTCTGTGCACCTCAAAACGTCTTGCGGCGGTCGGCGGAACTTCGCTCGCCGTGGCCTCGGCTCCCGTCACCTCTCAGGTGTTATCTTCGGAGGGTCAGAACAGTCATTTAGACGGCCTGCCATCTATAGAGCAGCAGGACGGAAGCGCCTCGGAAGTGCCCCACTGGAAGACATGACGATACCTGCTGATCCACAGCCCAACGAGCGAAAATTCCGCTTCAAGGACGAGTGGCTGGTCGCCCTCGTTGGGACCATGCCAGGCGTCACGCCCGAGTTGATCAAGCGTTGGCGCTTTCAGCAGAAGCCGTACGTTGCGCAGGCCCTCATTGACGGTGACGTCCTGTCGTTCAAGGAGATCGCTGAAGTCGTCAAGGAAGCCTTCAGAATCGACTACGTCGATCTGAATCCCAGCGAAATCGACAAGAACGCGATGCAGATCCTGCCCGAGAAGCTTTGCCGGGAGCACAACGTGCTGCCCGTAAAAGTCGACAGTCGCATGGTCTGGCTCGCCATGGCCAACCCGCTGGACCAGGAAGCGATCCAACGCGTGAGCTGGGCGACGAGTCGCGAGGTGACGCCGCTGTTCTGCCCGCCGGGCCAGCTCGACAAGCTGGTCTCGGACACGCTCCGCCCCGATGCGATGATCTACGGCCTGATCGAGAAGCTTGATCAGGCCGCCAACGTCGAGCAGATCAAGGAGGAGGAGCAGAACGAAGCCGCGCTGCTGCGAGTGCACGCGCCGGTCATAAAGCTCGTCGACGCGATCATCGCGAACGCGATCAAGCTCCGCGCTTCCGACATCCACATCGAGCACGACGAGACATCGACGCTGGTGCGCTTCCGCATCGACGGCCTGCTCAAAAACATCATGGTGCTCCCGCGCTTCATCGGCGTCGGTCCGGTCGTCTCGCGCATCAAGATCATGTCCGATCTCGACGTTGCCGAGCGCTTCCGCCCACAGGACGGTCGCGCGAAGGTGCGCGTGGGCGGAGAAGAGGTGGCGCTCCGCGTCTCCGTGCTTCCGACGCGTGTTGGCGAAAAGGTCGTGATGCGTCTTCTCAACGAGAAGTCCGTGCAGGTCTCGATGGGAACGCTCGGCTTCATGCCGGGGGTGCTGGAGAGATTCAAGGCGCTACTCATGCGCGAGCAGGGGATTCTGCTCGTGACCGGCCCGACGGGTTCCGGAAAGACAACGACCCTCTACGCCGCGCTCAACACACGCCGCGGCGAATCCGTGAACATCGTCACCGTGGAAGACCCGGTCGAGTACCGCCTGAGCGGCGTCAACCAGGTGCAGGTGAATGAGAAACAGGGCCTGACATTCGCCGGAGTGCTGAGATCGGTGCTGCGTCAGGATCCGGACGTGCTGCTGGTCGGAGAAATCCGCGACCAGGAGACGGCGAACATTGCGTTCCAGGCGGCAATGACCGGACACCTGGTGCTTTCTACGTTGCATACGAACGACGCGATCGGCGCGATCCCGCGTCTCTCCAACATCGGCGTCGAGCCGTTCAGGGTCGCTGCCGGTCTCATCGGCGTCACCGCCCAGCGTCTCGTCCGCAAGGTTTGTCCACACTGCCGGTACGAGGCTCCGATCGAGGAGCTGCACCCGATGGTACGCGCGGCGCAGCAGCGCGTGTACGGAACGGCGAGGCACGTGAAGGCGACCGGATGCGCCGAATGCGGGTTCACCGGTTACACCGGACGCCTTCCGATCATCGAGTTTCTCGAGGTCACGCCGGAGATCCGCGGCATGATCACGGTCGGCAAGACGGCCGACGAGATCCGTGCGCACGCACTGCGGACGAACGCGCTGCACACGTTCGACGCCGACGCGCTCTGGCACATCGCCGAAGGTGACACCACCGCCGAGGAAGTAATTCCCTACACGGAATTCGAGCGTCGCCGGACTCCGCGCTCCAACACGCCGCGCGTCAACGCGGAATACCTTCCCGAGCTCGACGCGGACGGCGTGGCGAAGCCGTCGAGAATACTGCTGGCGGTGAGCGACAAGGCAGATCGCGTGCGTTTCAACGACATCCTGGTGGAAGCCCGCTTCGCCGTGCAGATCGCGAACGACGGTGCGGCCGCGCTCGGCATTCTGGCGCAGGATCCGCCCGACGCGCTGGTCGTCGCGCTCAAGCTGCCGATCCTCGACGGACGGCAGGTCGTGCACGCGGCGCGCACGGTCGTCGGCCTGGTGGACATGCCGATCATCGTCGTGGCGCCCGCCGGCTCGGAGAGCGAGACCAACGATTTGCTGTCGCAGGGCGTGGACGATGTCCTGCACGAGCCGATCGATGCCGGACGATTCCGGGCGCGCGTCACCACGGTGATGAGAAGCCGCGGCCTGTGGTCGGAGACTGAGGAAGTAATGCGCCCGCTCATCCCCCAGGACGAGGCGGAACGGCTGGTGGAGTTCCGCTTGAGCGGCGCCGCCATCGAGTCGCCACCAGAGGAGCGCTTCGACAAGATCAGCCGCATGGCGCAGCGCATGTTCAGCGTTCCTTTCGCCGGCATCTCGTTCGTCGAGGGCGAGCGCCAGTGGTTCAAGTCGAGGCAGGGCCTTCCCATCCCCGACAGCACCCGCGACCACTCCTTCTGCGGCCACGCGATCAACGCCGGCGAAATCTTCGTCGTGGAAGACGCGGTGCTCGATCCGAGGTTCGCCGAGAATCCCCTGGTGCTCGAGGAGCCGCACATCAGGTTCTACGCGGCCCAGCCGGTGAAGGGACCCGGTGGCCACAACGTCGGGACGCTTTGCATCATGGACAAGGTGCCGCGCGAGTTCGGCGACGAGGACCGCGAGTCGCTGCGCGATCTGGGCGAGATGGTCGAGAAAGAGTTGCGGGCCAAGGCCCGCAAGACGGCGGTCGCGCCCCCAGACTAGCATCTCGGCGTAGGGGACAAGACGCGATCCGGCCCATCGAATACCGGAGCAGGAAACCTTCCTAGTAAAGATCGGGACGCGCTCGAGCCCACCTCGACGATACCGCTATTGCGCGATCTTCTGCCCGATGCGAATATATCGTTAGCCATGCTAACGACCTCCCCATCAGCGGAGCGCTCCAATGACCACCGACGCAGTCACACTCTCCCGCATCAAGCAGATCGCCATACCCGTCGACTCCGTCGACGAGGCCAAAAATTTCTACCGCGACAAGCTCGGGTTGCGACATCTGTTCGACGCGCCCCCAGCCCTTTCATTCTTCGATTGCGGAGGCGTGCAATTGATGCTCGCCGGACCCGGAGCCCAGGGTAAGGACGGAAACCAGCAGCACGCGGTGCTTTTCTACGACGTTAGCGACATCAAAAAAACCCACGCCCGGATCAAGGCGTCCGGCGCGAAAAGTCTCGCGGAGCCACGCGTCATCGCGCGCATGAATGGACGAGAGATCTGGGTCTGCGAGCTCTCGGACGGACAGGGAAACGTCGTCGGCCTGATGAGCGACCTCCCGGAAGCGTGACCAAGGGTCGCGAATCCGAGGATCTCGCCGACCAGCTCCATTCGGCGGCGATCCATCTCCTGCGCCAGCTGCGAAAAGAAGATGACGCCAGCGGACTCTCGGCACCGCGTCTCTCGGCCCTCTCCGTCGTAGTCTTCGGGGGACCTCTCACCCTCGGTGAGCTCGCGCGCGCCGAACAGGTGCGGCCGCCGACGATGACCCGGATCGTGACGGGCCTCGAGAAGGATGGGCTCGTAAAGCGAAAGGGCGACGCGCGCGACAGAAGGCTGACGCATGTAGAAGCCACGCCAAAGGGTCATAAGATTCTGGCTGCCGGACGCGCTCGCCGCGTCGAAAAGCTGGCGAGCGCCGTCGGCCAGCTGAAAAGGAAGGAGCTGGCGGAGCTCCGCCAGGGGGTTCAGCTTGTGAGAGACGTGGTCGCGAGCATGCGCGGCAAGCCGGCCTGATCCAGCGAGGAACGAACATGAATCGCCCCAAATCCGATTTCGATGCGCTGCGGAAAGACCTGCACAGCGTCTACGACGGCGACCCCTGGCACGGCTCGTCGATTACCGCTGTGCTCAAGGGCATAGACGCCGACGCCGCTGCGCTGAGGAACATCCCCCGCGGTCACACCATCTGGGAGATCGTTCTTCACATGACCGCCTGGACGCGTGAGGTTGCATCCCGGGTCAGGGGCTTTGCCCCGAAATCTCCGCCCGAAGACTGGCCAACTCCCAATCCCGGCGGAGGGGAAGCCGCCTGGCGTTCGGCAAAGCAGGATCTCGCCGCCGCTCAGAAGGATCTGGAGGCCGCGGTTGATTCGCTCAAGCCGGACGATCTCCTGCGCTGGATCGGGGACCAGCGCGATCCGTCGCTCGGAACCGGGGTGACCGTCGGGACTCTCATCCGGGGATTGCTCCAGCACCACACCTATCACGAGGGCCAGATCGCTCTGCTCAAGCGCGCGGTCGACACTTTCAGCCCGGGCCGCCGTAAGGCCTGATCGACCGGCTTGTAAACAGTTTTCACCGCGCCGGTGTCTAATCCCAATAGCTTCACGCTCCCTGCGCAGGGCACCCTCTTTCTCGTTCCCAACCACATGAGAACCACCCTCCTGAGGACCACAGCTCTACTCGCGTCCCTGATTGCGGGCCCGATGGCCGCTCAACAGGCCGCAACCGCTCCTTCCGAGGCGGGAGCGCTACCGAGTTGGGACGTGCTGATGCGCGGTCGAACGCATACTCCGACTCCGACGACTGCCGCAATCACCCCAGCCGACCTGAAGACTCGCCTTTACATCTTCGCCGACGATTCCATGCAGGGTCGTCTCCTCGCGACGCCTGGCAACGTGAAGGCCGTCGAGTACATCGCGGCCGAAGTGAAACGGATGGGCCTCGTTCCGACGGGTGACAACGGCACCTACTTCCAGGCGGTGAATGTCGTCGATCGCAAGTTCGACGCGGCCAGCAAGCTGGTCGTCGGCACGACCGAGTTCGCTCCATGGACAGATTTTGCACTCCGTGATCAGGGGTCGGGTGCCCGGAGCCTCAACGGAGTCCAGGCGATCTTCGGAGGAACCTGGGGCGATTCTGCCTCGCTCATCGATCCCGCGGCGAGCGCGGGAAAGCTCGTGGTCCTGAGAGTAAGTCCCGCCGGCGTTACGCAGGGCTCGGGCGGCGGCATCAACCGCGGCATCGCGACGCGTCACTTCGCGAGCGCGGCCGGCATCGCGGTTGTGAGTCTCGAAGCTATGCCGGCGCAGATGATTCAGATCTTTCAGCAGCCCAACCAGCTGCTCAAGGAAGATCGTGATCCCGAGCTGCCTTCGTTCCTCTACGTCAACAAGCGTGTCGCCGATGCTCTGATTGGCGCCAACATCGACAGCGCGAAAGTCGGCGCGGTCGGATCGACTGTCACGTCGACGCCCCGCTTCGTGGAGTCGCCGACTCAGTATCCGGCGCGCAACGTCGTCGCGGTGATTCGTGGCAGTGACCCGAAGCTGCGCGATGAGTACGTCGCGATCGGCGCGCACAACGATCACATCGGCTGGAGTACCCGTCCGGTCGCGCACGATTCCATCTATGTCGTCAATCATCTCTTTCGCACGGGCGGCGCGGACGATCGTCCGCCGCAGCTCGATGCCGCGCAGCAGGCGCAGGTCAACGCGCTGATCGCCGACATCAGGAAGCGCTCGAACGGTGCCTCGGCGCGGCCCGATTCGATTTACAACGGCGCCGACGACGACGGCTCGGGCAGCGTGAGCGCGCTCGAGATCGCGCAGTATTTCGCGGCGCAGAAGGTGAAGCCCAGGCGCTCGCTGCTGTTCGTGTGGCACGTCGGAGAGGAAGCCGGTCTCTATGGATCGGAGTGGTACACCGATCATCCGACCGTGCCGCGCGACTCGATCGTCGCGCAGCTCAACATGGACATGATTGGTCGCGGGGCGGCCGCCGACAACACCGGAACAACCAAGGACGGAGCGCGCTTCCACGGCAATCCCGACTACGTACAGCTGGTCGGATCGCGGCGCCTGTCCACTGAGCTCGGCGACCTCGCCGAGACGGTGAATCGCGCCGAGAGGCATCCGCTGGCATTCGACTACGCGATGGATGCGAACGGACATCCGCAGAACATCTATTGCCGCAGCGATCACTACGAGTATGCGCGCTACGGCATCCCAATAATTTTCTTCACGACAGGCGGACACGCCGACTACCATCAGGTGACCGACGAGCCGCAGTACATCGATTATGATCGCATGGCGCGAGTGGCGCAGTACGTTGCCGATCTCGCCACGAAGGTCGCGAACAACGATCACCGTCCGGTCGTCGACAAGGCCAGGCCGGATCCACACGGACAGTGCGTGCAGTAGATCGGAACTTTTTTCTCGAGCCACCCATCACCGTCGTGCTCTCGCAGACACGGGGGTGAAAAGCCTGAAGCCGGAGCAGCCCACCGGCAATGGCAAAACGAAGACCCGACGCCGGCTCATTTGCCGGCGCCGGGTTTTTGTTTTTTCGCTCTGGCCCGACTTTCGCCTATTTCACCGAAAAACCGCGCTTGGAGGTGCCGCGAAGGATCGCCAGCACCTGAGCCGTCGCGGGCAGCCCCGCGTAACCGACACACATCGGTTTGTTGGCGACGGAGTTGCGGTGAATACGCCACCGGATGCCGATCACCTACACAATCTTGCGCGACGAGCGCCTGGTAAAGGCGTACGCGACGGACGTCATCAGGGCGGACGATCTAAACGGCTTCGTGGACGCGCTCCTCGCGGACCCCGATCTCACACCCGGTACGCGAGCACTTTACGACGCAAGTGATGCCGACCCTGATATCACGATCCTCCAGCTCGCCGAAGTCGCGAGCAGAGTGCCCAAGCTCGCCAGCCGCGGCCTTGGACGGATCGCAATCCTGGCCCAGTCGCGCGCGACTTACCGGGTGGCGAAGACCTTCTCCGTCCTCCTGCGCGCGTTGGGAATCGAAGTCGAGGTATTCACAGAACTGCACGCGGCTGAGGCGTGGCTGGGGCTGGAGGACTCGAGCGGAAGCTCAGACACCGGAGAAACTCCCTTGCCTCGCTAGCGCTCGATCGCGTAGGGCGATGGGTCGATTCGGCTGCCGGTTTCGGCATCGAAGATGTGCACGCCTTCGGGGCGAACCCGGATCGACACGATGTCGCCGGGTCTGATCAGCTCCTGCGGGGGAGCGACCGCCACCAACCGATCTCCACCAGAGAGCGTGACGTAGACGATCTGCTCGTTCCCCATCGGCTCGACGACGCCCACCTCCGCCTTCGGCCGGTTCTCGCCATCTCCGCTCACTTCGATGTGCTGTGGACGCACGCCGAGGAAGACGCGGCCGCGGGTTTCACCGTCGCAGGGAACATCGAGCGTTAGGTCTATCCCTTTGAAGGTGCACATCCCCAGCCGGCCGGCGGCGCCCTCCGGGCGCTGAATCACTCCCTCGATGAAGTTCATCGCCGGGCTGCCGATGAATCCGGCGACGAATTTGTTGGCTGGCTGGCGGTAAAGCTCCATTGGTGTAGCGATCTGCTGGAGCACTCCTTCCTTGAGCACCGCAATGCGATCGCCGAGAGTGAGCGCCTCCGACTGGTCGTGCGTGACGTAGACCATCGTCGCGCCGAGTTTGCGATGCAGCCGCGCCAGCTCGACGCGCGTCTCGACGCGGAGCTGCGCGTCGAGATTGGAGAGCGGCTCGTCGAAGAGAAATGCCAGCGGCTCGCGCACGATCGCCCGCCCGAGCGCGACGCGCTGGCGCTGCCCGCCCGAGAGCTGCGCCGGTTTCCGATCCAGCAGCGTCTCGAGGCCGAGCGAGGCGGCAATGGCGTCGACGCGCTCCGCGATGACCGCTGGCGCCTGTTTCCTGATGCTGAGCCCGAATCCGAGATTCTGGCGCACGGTCATGTGCGGGTAGAGCGCGTAGTTCTGGAAGACCATGGCGATGTCGCGCTGCTG